>WRNK01000037.1 GCA_009776675.1 Methanimicrococcus sp. | reverse complement strand
ATATCAGCCTCAAAGGACATCGGACACCAATGAAAATGAACCGATTTTAGGTGCCGGAAGCGTCATCGGAACTCTTGAACGTTTGCTGATGGGCATTTTTATCGGTATCGGACAATTTGCCGCCGTCGGGTTGATTATGACTGCCAAGTCCGTTGCAAGATACGACCGTATTTCAAAAAATTCTCAGTTTGCCGAGTATTATCTCATCGGGACACTTTACAGCATACTGGTAACTGTTATCGCTTATATCCTTCTCTTTAATATTTCCATTATATGAAAAAACGTATCAATTATTGAGATGTTTCTTTTTGGTTAAAAAACAAAGAAAAAGAGAAAGGAAGAAACTTTTTCAGTTTCTTTTTGGTTTAAAAAACAAAGAAAAAGAGAAAGGAAGAAACTTTTTCAGTTTCTTTTTGGTTTAAAAAACAAAGAAAAAGAGAAAGGAAAAAACTTTTTCAGTTTCTTTTTATTTGAAGAACATGAGCTTCGATTTCATCGGGCACATCTGATAAGAAAACGAGTGTTTTAATGCCGGCTTCTTGTGCATTTAAAATCATATCAATTCTGTCCGGCTCTAATTCTTTAGTGGCGCTGAGAACACAAAAAGCCTTCAATTCACCGGTGTCAACAAAGTAGTCAAAGTATTTTTCACCGATTTTTAAAAACCCGAGAATGATTTTTAATTCTTCCCATGAATCGCATAAGTGAATGCTGCGAGATCCGCTGTTTTGGATATACCAGTCACGCGTAATACTCGGATAAGCAGCATGCTGGCGGTTGATCTCGTCCGAATATTTTTGAACTTTTTCAGCATCTTTTGATATGGAAAAATATTTCCATTGGTTCTCTCTAAAGTACTTTTCTGCAAGAATCTCAAAAATGCGCTTTTTATCTTGGTTGTCAAGTTTCATTGTGCCACCCGAAAGGTTAAATGTGTGATTTTATTAAACAATTTACAAAAACAAATCTAATATTTTTTAATACTTCTGTCAATTGGCTGTAAAATATTAATAAGCTTTCCATAATTTCTATTTTTTTATTATTTTGAATACAGTAATGTGAACGTTTTAAAAAACATCATCTTGCGAATAGCTGCGTCCCAAAAGAATTGCAATTTCGGCTTTTTGAAGCTCCCTGCCTAAATATCCGGCATGACTCAGCTCGGTAATTAAATTTTCATTAATAATTGCCTCCATCATAAATGCAGAATCTGTGCCGATGACAATTCTTTGGGGATGGACGGCAACAATAACACGCTTCTGAGGGGTTTTCACATTTTTCAGAATTTCTGACTCTTCTTCTTGAATAAGATGGAATGTTTTCAAATATTCGACAATTTCGGATGCCGATGCCACGCCAATAATGAAATTTCCGGCAGCATCCGGTTTCCAACCCCATTTTGTTCCCGAAATAAATGCCGGATTTAAGGAGCCGGCCAATAAAAGTATTTCAGATTCGAATACGGAATCGGATTCAGGTTTTGGTATTTTTGAAAAGTCCGTATTTTCGGTTTTTCCAGTTTCAGTTTTTTCAATATTTTCAATTTTTTCCATTTTTCCGATTTTTTCGATTTGCTTTGAAATAAGAGGCAGATTGAGTTCTGATCTTTTTCTTTTCTCTTTGAGTATTAAGAGGTCGATTCCCAAGTCTTTAAGAGAAGAATGCCGAATGCTTGATAAAATCATCATTTCCGATGCTTTTTTTAATTCTTTGACGGCACCTTTGCATTTATCACTGGCATCCGGCGTAAATAAAACGGATGCACCGCATTCATGAGCAAATGAAGATAATAATGCGTTTATTCCGACAGAATCGGCATCAAACAATTCTGTGACATTGCCAATACCAAATAGAAGAGGTGTGTTTGGATATTTTTGATGGAATAAAAAATAATTCGAAAGGGAAGGGAACAATGATGATCCGGGGGGGGATAATATCGGATCGGCGATTAATTTTTCAAATCCGAGTTTTTGGGCAAACACAATGTTTTTTTCAAGAGACAAAAGAGCTTCTTTTGGATCATGGATGGTATCTGAATCAGGAATCACAACAAAAGCCGTATCTGACAGAAATAGCGGTATTTTCCCATAGAGAGCAAGTGTTTTCAAATAATTTGAAAACTCTTGGAGAAGGGCATGATCCAAACTCAATACCAAATCAGCGCCTGCTTTTATTCCTGCGCGCATTTGATTAAAAATGCATGAATCAATGCTTAGAGGGAGAGATGTATGCGATTTGGCAATTTTCAATGTTTCTGAAATTTTTTTGTCATCAACTTCCGGCGAAAAACCCAAATCGATCATATCTGCTCCTTCTGATGTCAAAAAATCAATTTCAGATTTTAGCTGATCGGGTGATAAAGCGTCGGCTTGGATGATTTCTGCCAATATTTTCATTCGAGAAGGATGGCCGATTGGAATTTGGGAAGCAGAGCCGATCGTAAATGAAAAAACAGAATTATTTTCAAAAAAAATCACTTCCTCTTGAGCCTTTTCTGATTTTTGAAGTTGAATGAGTTCACAAGCAGGAACGATTTTAGAAAAAACCTCGTTTTCGATAACATATTTTAAGTCGCCGGCGTGTTTTGGTCCCAGAAATATGGGGCTTCCAATTTCTTTTTCCACTTTTGAATAGTCAAATTTGGAAAAGCCCGAAACAAGGATGGCATCGTACTTGTTTTGAGAAAAGGATGAAGATAAAAATCCTAACAGAAGGGTTTGGGGCGTGATAAGAGAAGCCACAGGTACCGGCAGAATTAATATTTCTGCAATACTTGATGCCGTTTCTTGAACTGTTTGAGAAGCCAACTGACCGGTAATAATTAAAATTTTCATAAAATCTCTCGTTGTTTAGATTTATGAATACAATGAAAAACGAATAAATAAACTTTTCAAGTTCAAAAATAAAAAGGAGGATAAAGGCAACCGACTGGGCGGTTGCCTGAGATTACCGGATTTGACTTTTTTAAATAAAGTCGATGATATTGTTTTTAGAAGAGAACGAGTTCATGTCTCTGTTTCTGGAGGTGTTCATGTTTGTGTCAAGGTTTCTGCTGGTGAAACTGCCTGCTCTTTGCTGAACGCCCGTCATGATGGCCATGACTCTGATACGACCTTCATATTCGTCAAGGACACGAGCACCGATTGTCACTTTTGCATCCTGGGAAATTTCGTATGTTAATTGTTCCCCGATTTCCATGGCTTCTTGAAGACTCAAATCCGGACCGCCTGTGATGTGGATTAAACATCCGGTTGCACCACGGTAGTCAACATCAAGGAGCGGGTGGTTTAATGCAGCTTTAACAACTTCTTGACTCTTGTTTTGATTCTTGGATTCGCCGACAAGCATGACGGCAATACCGCCGCAACCCATTGTGGCACGGATGTCAGCGTAGTCAAGGTTGATAAGTGAGTATTCTGTAATTGTTTCGGTGATACCTTTGACGGTTTCGGCGATGAGTTGATCCATCACAGAAAGAGCTTGGTCGATTGGGAGATTTGGAACATGTGCCAAAAGTCTTTGGTTGTCTAAAATAACGACGGTGTCTGCGGCTTTCTTCAAAGCTTCGATACCTTCTTGTGCTTTTTGGGAACGGGAGCCTTCAACTTTGAAGGGGCTGGAAACCATACCGATAACGATGGCACCCTGTTCTTTTGCAACTTCGGCAACGACCGGTGCGACGCCTGTACCTGTACCGCCGCCCATACCGGCTGTAACGAAAACAAGGTCAGCATCTTTTAAAACAGATTCAAGAGTTCCGCGGGCAAGCTCAGCGGCTTTTCTTCCGATTTCGGGATAGCCGCCGGCACCGAGACCTCTTGTAAGAGTCTTGCCGATTAAGATTTTTTTGTCAGCGCGGGTTCTGTCTAAATCCTGTTTGTCTGTATTAATACAAATTGTTTCAGCATTTTCGACACCCATGTTGTAAAGGCGTTTGATTGTGTTGTTACCGGCACCGCCGCAACCGACAATGACAATGCGCGGCTGGCCAAATTCTTCAAAACTGTCTTCGCTGGCGTTAGCCATGAATTCTTTGTCTTGCTCTTTATATTTTAATGCTTCTTGAATAATGGACTGCATTTGATATCCTCTTTGAATTGTGTGTGAAATAGATGTTTTAGGTAAATAAATGCTAAATCATGTCGGAAGGCGCAAATACCCCCTAATGATAACATTTGATAGTTGTGGCGTACGGAGGTGAATATTGAGCGTTTTTAGTTTTTCCATCCTTATTATGAATAAGAATGTTTGTAGGAACCATGTTTAAGCAAATTCTAGCACAAAAAAAATGACTAAAATATCAAATTTTAGACACAAAAAATATGCTAAAAGTTACTATATGATACGCTATATAAAACTTTATTGATATATAAACGTTTCGTAGAAAATGGTACCAATCAGACAATCAAAAAATAATAGATTTTTTAGCCGTTTTGAGTCGGAAATATCAAGATGTCCACATAATTATATAAAATGTGTTCAAAAGATACTTTTGTATAAATCTATATCAGGAACGCGATTATTTATTTTAAATTCCCTCATTTTAAGATTTTTGGCTTGGAAAAATCCATCTTTTTTCCGTCAAAATGGCGTCCATAAAAACATCTGTTTTTTCTGTCGGGAATGTGGCAACAATTTGTTCTTCAAAGCAAATTCCAAGCAAACAAAGTGAGTTGCGGCAAAAAAGATATTTATCATAATATCCGGCACCATATCCAATGCGTCCGCCGTTTTCATCAAATCCGAGCCCCGGAATGAGAAACAGCGATTTGTTATCCGGTTCAGCAGGAACAGGGTCAGTCGGCTCTAAAATTCCAAAAGCTGCTTCTTTTAAGTGATCAAAATCCACAATTCGTGAAAAAAATATTTCTTCTTTTCGTGTCACCGGCACAAAAACCGGTTTTCCAATTTTAAAACAGTGTTCGATCAATGACCGCGTTTGAACTTCATTTTGAATATCCAGATATGTAAAAACAGATGTGCAGTTTTGAAATAAATCCGAATGAATCAAAGACTCCGTTATTTGCCGGCTTTTTGAAGACACATCTTCCAATGTCATTTGATTTCGAAAAGTGCGGAGTTTTTGACGGATATGGTGTTTCATTTTTGATCAGTTAGAAAAACAAATGGCTGTCATCTTATATTTATAATTGTTTAAGTAAATGTTAAAAAACAACAAACGATTCTTGTCAACTGCTCTCGAAAAAATATAAATGCGAAGGACGGGAGTTGAACCCGCGAACGCCTGCGCGAATAGGCCCTGAACCTATCGCCTTTGACCACTCGGCTACCTTCGCTTTTTGAAAAATCGAAATAACGTATTCTAAAGTGTTGAATTGTTTTTAAATGTTGCCATCCGGATTAAATAAATAGCAAAAAATGATAGAATTGGATAATAAAATCAAACATTAGAGGAATTGAAACGATTTAATAAGAACGGGTTTTGTTATTGTTTTATGGTTTAAAATCAGATTTTAGATAGATTAAAAATAGAATAAAAATAAAATGAAAATAAGATGAAAATAAAATGAAAATAAATAGACTGGATGGACATTTAAAAGAAAAAGTGATTATTTTGCATTCACAGTTTCCATTGGTTCTATTTCGCCCCCTTGATTGCGAAAATCGTTTCGATAGGTTTTATCCTTTTTAAACTTTTCCTTTCATTTTTTTTGATCTCTTTGACAAGGATTATTTTCTTTTTTAAAAAAAAACAATATCTGTTGACTTAAAAATTCCTTTTTCCTTTTAAAAAGCGAAATAATTTCTTCTAAAAATTCTTTCTGTTTGTCAATTATTATCGTCTAATTTATCACATCTGTCATATATTATCATGACAATTTTTCAAAAGGTTTTTATATGTCTAAATATTCGACTCATTTGCAGGAAAAAATAAGCACCTGCATATTAAAAATCTAAAAAGGAGAATATATTACATGAAAGGATTTGCGATGCTTGGTATCGGAAAGCTCGGATGGATTGAAAAGGAGGCTCCTAAAGCCGGTATCTATGATGCGATTGTCAGACCGCTGGCTGTCGCTCCTTGTACTTCAGACATCCACACCGTTTTTGAAGGTGCATTAGGAGAACGCCACAATTTGATTCTCGGACACGAAGCTGTCGGAGAAATTGTTGAAGTCGGATCTGAAGTTAAAGAGTTTAAAGTTGGTGACCGTGTTGTTGTTCCGGCGATCACACCAGATTGGCGCTCCATAGATGTGCAAAGGGGATATCCGGCCCACTCCGGAGGTATGCTTGCCGGTTGGAAATTTTCAAACTTTAAAGACGGCGTTTTTGCAGAAAAATTCCACGTCAACGATGCTGATATGAACTTAGCGCTCATGCCCAAAAAAATGTCTTTAGAACAGGCTGTTATGCTTCCGGATATGGCTCCGACAGGCATTCAGGGCGCGGAATTGGCAGAAATCCAACCCGGAGACTCTGTTGCTGTCATCGGAATTGGTCCGGTCGGATTGATGGCAGTTGCCGGTGCTGCTATCCAGGGTGCAGGACGTTTGTTTGCGGTCGGTAACCGCCAAATTTGTGCCGATGTTGCCACTGAATTTGGTGCAAGCGACATTATCGACTACAAGAAAGGTGACATTGTCGAACAAATCTTAAAAGCCACAAACGGTCAAGGCGTTGATGCTGCCATTGTTGCCGGCGGGGATTCAAATGCCATTTCAGATGCCGTAAAGATCACCAAAGCCGGAGGAACCATTTCCAATATCAACTATTTCGGAAAAGGCGAAAATGTTCCGGTTCCGCGTGTTGAATGGGGCTGCGGTATGTCTCACAAAGATATCCGTGGCGGTCTTGTCGGCGGCGGTCGCTGGAGAATGGAGCAAATGGTTGATTTATGTCTCTACAACCGTATCCACCCCGAAAAATTAGTAACCCACGTCTTTAACGGCTTTGAAAACATGGAAAAAGCCCTTTTGCTCATGAAGGACAAGCCAAAAGACCTCATCAAGCCGGTTGTTTTGCTTGAATAATCTAAAATATGAAAAAAAACACAAACCCATAATTAAAACACACACAACCCATAATTAAAAAACATACCAAAAGACCTCATCAGGTCTGTTGTTTTGCTTGAATCACCAAAGATTGAAAAAACGTACAAAGCCGAAGGTTGAAAAAACATACAAGCGGCCGATTGAAACACTCAATCGGCTTTTTCTTTTTGTTTGATTATTCTTGTTTTAATTATTCAGATTTAAAGTGATCATTTTAAGTCGCAGTTTTTTGTAATTCGCAGATTATTCAGATTTTAAATGGCGTGATACACGATCTTTGTGCATTCACATCACAATCTCACCATAGCCATTGTTTTTATTTTTGAGATAGAAATTTTAACACGGAGATGGCATCTTCTTTTTTAATATCCACTGCATTTCCTTCTAAAATCCATTCTTCAAATTTCAAAAGTGTCGGCGGAGCCATAATTTTGTCTTCTTTGGCTTTTTCAATGAGATAATCATAGGTTCGATCAGGATAATAAACACCAAGCGTCATTTGAATGAACGCATCGTTTTCCCCTTGAGTTAAAACCGATTCTAAAACGGCTTTTTTGAGGGTTTCACGGATATTGACTAAGGCTTCTGAAAGCGGCACATTTGAAAACGGATCACAGACGATTGCAACTTCATCATCCGATTCTAAAATACCGTCTTTGTAAAGGGTGTAGACTTGACCGATGCCGACCATTCCAAAAGAAGACATTTCAAAAGCTCTGAGGGCTCCCATGCTGGAAGCACCGGTCACAAAAATACCTTTTTTCAAAGCGGCTAAAATTTCCCGATGACCGACAGAACACTGTTCAAAAAAAACACCGTCAATTAAGCAAATGGATTTGGCGCCGTCTGAAATGGCTTTTTCAATATCGCCACGAGAAGCCGGCGGACGAAATTCGGCAAACGGCAAAATTTGGCACGCTGTTTTCATATCCAAACTCGGACCAAGAAATACAATGATTTTACCGGCGGCAGACTCAGACTCATTAAAAACAGTATCAGAAGATGGCATAAAAATCTCTTAAATCCTTTAATATCCCTTAATCTCTTAAATTTTTTAATCTCTTATAGTTTCTTATAGTTACTTAATCTCTTAAATTTTTTAATCTCTTATAGTTCCTTAATCTCTTAAATTTTTTAATTTCTCAAATTTCTTAATCTTTTAAACCCTTAAGTTTCACGAACATATTTTTTGACTCTTCCTGCTGTTTTGGTGGATTTGCGGCGCGCCTCTTTTCCTCGAAGACCAAAACGACCGGAGTCAATCGCAAAGGATTCCAGTCCCGGGACAATCACACGAACAACCGGAATACCCAATTCCGGGCGGGTTAAATCTTTGACAATCACTGTTTGAAGCCCGACTTTATTCAGCATTTGAATCGTTTGTTTTATTTCGTCTAAAAAATCATCTTGGGAAATGTCTTTTAATTCAGAAAAACGAATGGTTTGAGAGTCATCAAACCATTTGGCATTTAACCGTTTTGTGCGGTCATAACCGATCTGTTTTCGAACATCTGCAATGGTGGCGTCTTCGCGGGCGCCGTGAATTTGGGTGGCGCGGCTTTGAGCAACTTCAGTTAAGGCACGCAGCGCTGCTATTTTTGGAGACGAATGGGTCCCCATTCCCAAACACAAAAGCGTCGGGTCTTTGAGGGTTACATCATCCGCAATGGCTGCAATTGTTGGAAGACCGATATCGCTTGTGATGTCTCGAAGCAAAACAGAGACGCCGGCTTCTTCAAAAACACGAAGGAGGCGGGCGACATCACCATCTGCATCCTCAATATCTGTAATTAACCGCCCGCCATTTTTCTCAGCCTCACATAAAGACCAGGCGTCTCGTTCAATAACTTCGCACAACGCATGGAATGTGGCTTCTTCGAGTGTATTTCCTGAAGCAATACCGTTTGTTCCGGTTCGAAACAACGAATAATATTGGGACGGGAGCGGATGGTAAACTGAAACAGCGGGCACAAGAAGTTCTTCCAAAACCAAAGAATCATTGTTATAAAGCAATTCGTGACCGAAAACCCAAGGGATAACGGCATCCGGATCAATGTTTTCAGGCAAAATTAGTTCG
>WRNK01000036.1 GCA_009776675.1 Methanimicrococcus sp. | reverse complement strand
GGCTTCTTCTGCTTCGGCTGCCGCTGCTGCCGCAAAGGCTGCAATGAATGTAAATCCGGTCCTTGCCGAGTGATTTTCAAGTGCTTTTTCCCATTTCTTATTGTCAGGAATGCCAAGAATATCGCCGCCAAAAACCACAATTTCATTAAAAGCGGCCGGACCGCACAAGTTGGTATCCGCTTCCGGTTCTGTGAGTGTGACAATGACTTTTTTTCCGCACAAATTGCCGCTCCAGATATCAAAAGAGCAGGGACTTGGCGTACTGCCGTATTCTCTGCAGCCGGCAACAATCGCATTTGCAATGTTGTGGCCCGCATTTGTTTTTGGGGACTGAATCAATTGGATTTGGCGCGCAAGTTCCGAATCTTTCATTTCCCAGTCACCGTATTGTGAAAATTGCGGGTAGGTCATGTAGCGCATGTCTTTGGCACCGTAGAGAATCATTGCCAAGCGCTCGACGCCCAGACCCAAATTCATGACCGGCATTGGAATATTGTATTCACAAAGTGCCGGCGCGGCATAAATGCCAAATGTGGCAACTTCAATCCAACCGTCATTGTATTTTGTATCGGATCCTGCCAATTTCGGATGGTAGGCATAGACTTCAATTTGTGTGTCCGGCGCATAATATTTGCTGCGCTTGCTGTCAGGGCGAAACATGAATTTTTCAAATCCAAACTGTGACAGTAATCCTTCCGCAACCATTTTACCATGATCAACGGTGACATTTTCATCCATGATCACACAAGAAGCTGAGAAGTAAGTCATGAGGCGGGAGGCATCTTCTTGCTGTTCTCTTCTGAAACAGCGGTCAATTGAGAATAAAGAAAATGGCGGCTCATTGCGCTCTAACAATTCGGAGAGCGTGATAAACCAGCCGCTTGTCATGTGGCTGCGAAGTGTTTTAGATGTGCTTTCCGGTTTTAATTCTTTAAATTCCGGAAAAACTTGATCGATCAGTTCTATGACAACAACATCAGAAACGCCCAATTGTTTCGAAAGTTCAAAAACCAAATCGTCGCCTTCGATTGTCCCTTTTTTGTAAGCATGAAGAACCTTTCGGATAATTTCAATACCGGAATCATCAATGCCTGAAACAATTCCTTTGATTTTTCGAATGCGTTCATCTGAAATGCCGACATTCGGACGCGGCAAGCCGGCTAAATAAAAACAGCGATCCAAAACAGCCGGCGCTTCATCGCCGAATTGTTTGTAAATGTCGCGCTCTTCCACAATCAGCGGATTCATGTATTCTGAAAAACCCATGCGCATGTAAGCTTCCCTCAAACGCTGAATGGTTTCATAAACGGGATGAGATTTACCAAATGCCGGCTGCATGCGCGGATAACTGTTTTCAAGCGCTGCTTTTCGGATGTATTGATCGCAATTGATCCATGTTTTCTCGAAATTTTCAGATTTTTCACGGCGAACATCTTCCGGATCAAATTTCATAATGAAAGCCTCTTTAATATTTTTGACATGTTAACCAGAAGGGCATAACTCTGTTAAATTCATTTTGATGATAAATGGATTAGAAAATGGAAAAATTCCAAACAAGTTGTGTTCCTGAAAGAATGACACCTGCGGCAAATCCGAGAATTGCACCAGTGTTTAAACACGGCAAACCGGCCTGTGGTTTTCCGGAGGAGACGAAATACATTAAAACGGCAAATCCGACAAATGTGCCAACCATTGTTGCCAGAGCCGGAACAGAAACAAATCCGGTATGTGCCAAGAAGCGGTTTGCAGAAACAACCAACAGTGTCGGAATGACCGCATCGCCAAGACCCATGAATAAAGCATCCGATTTCTTTGTTTTTTGTTTTTTATCAGACGTTTCGGATTCAACCGACTTTTCGGATTCAGACGATATTTTTGATTCAGACGATTTTTCGTATTCGGATGACATTTCAGAATCAGATGACGTTTCAGATTCAAACGACTTTTCGTATTTGGATGACATTTCGGATTCAGATGATATTTTTGATTTAGGCGATTTTTCGGATTCGGCATCGGTTTTTTCAGATAGGATAGCGTCTGAAAAGTCATCTTTAATGAAAGAATAAGTCAGTTTTTTTGGAATCACAAACAGGATGGGGAGTTTTAAATTCATCATTCCGTGCGCCAATGTGACCATGTGTTTGGTCCGGTAAACAGAAATGAAATCGTAAACCAAAAGAGCCAGCATCAAAATAATAATCGGGATATAAGAAAGAGTGACACCGAGAACGGAACAAGCACCGATTGAAATCAACAAGCCGGCGAGGTTAATAACGTACCATTCCGGAAATTTGTAGAGAAGAAGCACAAATGCGGCAGCTAAGACAAAAGAAATGACTAAAATCGAATTTGTCACGGTATCAAATTTTGAAAAAATGGCGCTGATCGTATAAAATAAAGTAAAACCGAGGGCAATGTAAATAAATAAACGTATAATACCGAAATGTTTATTTTTAATTAAATAAACGATAATAAATGAAAAGACTAAAAAAACGACAATATAATAAATTGAATTGCGCACATCATCAGATTCGCCGATCGGCGGCTGTGAAGGAATATATTCTGTTGCAGACAGCCAGAGTGAGCCGACCTGAACAATCAAAATGATAAACGCCATAGCAAGGTAGGGCATCATTGCCCCGATCTTTTTAAAAGAGCCTGCCGATACATTATTTGAACTCAAAAAAAAACCTCATTTCAATCATTTAAAAGACATTGATCCGAAATAAAAAAACGAAATCAATCCAATGAATTTAATTATGTATGTAAAGTTAATATTTATATACTTTCGTAAACTGATTAAATATTAATTTTTAGATAAACTTGATTCTTTTAATTAATTTTTCACACACTTTTCACACAGGTGATACCCATGGAAATAAAAGACATGCTAGCCTTTATCTTAATTGAAATCGCCACATTCGTTTTGGCTTTTGCTTGGTTCCAAAGATTTGTTCCAAATCCGTACAACATCGTCATTATTTTTTGCTTGCTTGTTATTGTCGGCATTGCTATTTTAGCCGTTCTTTCGATCAACACGCGCTTAAGAGAATTGGAAAAAAAGATGGAATCCCGCGATAAAGCCATTCGAATCAGTATTATGACTGTTGAGGCGGACATCGAAAGCCAACTTACCCTTTTAAACGACAACGTTGAAAAAGCAGTTTCCGAAATCAATAAAAAGAAATTCTATTGAAAGTCAATGATGTACTTCTTAATTGAAAACGGGGTACCCTTTTCCCAAAAAAACGCATGATGATTTGGAAAAAGGGTACCCCGTCTTTTATTGATATAAACTGATGTTTCGTGTTTGATTAACTTGATATAAACTGATGTTTCAGTTATTCATTAGTTAATACAAAAATTATTTCATTTTTTTTGCTTTAACAAAAGCTTTTTAGTCTTTTCATTCATCTTTTGTTCATGGACTCATTTAAACAAAACGCTGTTGTTTTTGACTGCGCGGGAACGCTTGTTGAAATGTACCGTGTGACAAAAGATCTTGAAACCGGAAAAATCATATTAGACGCCGATAACTTAAAATTGGTATCGGACTCACCGCGCAGGGGGCTTATTGTGCTGGATGCGCCGCTTGAAAAAGTAAAGGAGCAGCCGCCTGAAAAAATTCTTTCAGACTTTCTAAGAGAGGAAAAAATACCTTTTGGTGTCGCTTTTGCTTCAAAAGATTTTAAAGCCGGCGATATCTCAAAAGTTTTGATGAATGACAAAACGGAAATGAAACATTTTCATGAAACCAATAAAGAGGCCATTTCTTATTTTGATGATATCATTTACGAAGTTTTCGGGTTTGTTGTAGATGCTGAAAAAAACAAATTAACGCACGCTATGAGCACCGGCGGAAAACTTTTTTCAAATGCCAAAAGCGTTGTTGCGGCAGCTCTTGAAAATTGTGATGTTTTTATCGCATCCGGAGACGATTACGGAAACTTAAACCGTGTGGCTGACAAACTTGGGATTTTAAGAGAAAATGTTGTCGGAATGTGCCATGACAAAAAGAAAGAAGATGTGATATTGGACCTCCAAAATCATTATCAAAAAGTTATAATGATCGGTGACGGCTTAAATGATATGCTGGCACTTGAGGTTGCCGATTTAGGAATCCTTATCAGCCGATACAATTACAATACGCCTGAATCATTAAAAGGAGTGGCAGACTTTATTGTTGATGATTTAGGAGAATGTGTCGATGTATTAAACAATTACATTCTTGAATGACAATGAAACGACATATGAGACAATATAATTCGTTAATAATGACATGACAAATACTTTGACAATAATGAAATCAAAGGGATTGAAATATCATTGCGCTATGACGGGATCATTCATATATGGCATTTAACAAACATAAGGTTAAGTACCAAAAAAACATCAGGTTGGTTTAAGTAAATTATTAAAATAAACGAATAATATATATTTTTTCATATTACAGCAGCAACAGATACAATATCTGCTCATGACAGAACAAAGAAAAAAGAAGAGAAAAACTATGTCTGCTTTTATAGAAATCAAAAATCTGTCCGTTGATTTCGACGGAAAATTTGCTTTGAAAAACATTAATTTAACCATTGAAGAAGGCGAAGTAATCGGCGTCCTTGGAAAAAGCGGTTCGGGAAAAACAATCTTAATGCACGTTTTGAGGGGAACAGAACCAATCGGCAATATGACAGGAGAAGTTTTGTACAATGTTGCAAAATGCAGGGCTTGCGGCCATGTCGAATTTCCAAGCAAGGTGGGAACAAAATGCTCTTGCGGCGGGGAATACAAACCCTATACAATCGACTTCGTTAAATCCGGATTGTATGACCAAGAACGAAAAGATATGACAAAACGCATATCCATCATGATTCAAAGAACATTCGCGCTTTACGGCGACGATAATGTTTTAACAAACATTTTAAACGCGCTGACCGAAGTCGGCTACAAAGGATCCGACACTGTCAAAAAAGCAGCGGATTTGATTGAAGAAGTCAATATGTCTCACCGTATGCTTCACATCGCGCGCGAACTCTCAGGCGGCGAAAAGCAACGTATCGTTCTTGCCCGCCAGCTTGTCAAAGAACCGCTTTTGCTGCTTGCAGATGAGCCGACCGGAACACTTGATCCGATGAACGCAGAACTGGTGCATAAAATCATTATGGAGTCCGTTGAAAACCGCGGCATGACGATGATTATCACATCGCATTGGCCCGAAGTCATTAAAGAGTTGGCACACAAAGCCGTCTTATTAGAAAACGGTGAAATTGCCGAGATTGGAAAACCTCAGGATATCATCAGCAAATTCATGGAAGGATATACCGGCATTTCAACCAAAAAACCAAGCGAATTTGGAGAGCCGATTATAAAAGTTGAAAACCTGACAAAAAAATTCGTATCCGTAGACCGCGGTGTTGTCAAAGCTGTCGATGATATTTCATTTGACGTGAAAGAAAGAGAAATTTTCGGACTCATCGGTCCAAGCGGTGCCGGAAAAACAACAGTATCCAAAGTTTTAATGGGCGTGATCCCCCCGACAAGCGGCGAAATAATGGTTCGCGTCGGTGATGAATGGGTGGATATGAAAGTGCCGGGCGTTGACAACAAAGGGCGCGCAATCAAATACATGGGCATCCTCTATCAAGAATACAGTCTCTACCCACACAGCAGCGTCATTGGAAATTTAACAGAATCCATCAGTCTTGACTTGCCGTATGAACTCGGCATCCGAAAAGCGATTCAAACATTAAAAGTGGCCGGATTTTCAGAACAGGTTTCAAGGAGCATTTTAGACAAACAAACCTTTGAACTCAGTGAAGGAGAGAGACATCGTGTTGCCATGGCTCAAGTATTAATGAAAGAGCCATCCATTGTCATTATGGATGAACCGACCGGAACGATGGATCCGCTGACAAGGGCCGCTGTTACAATATCTATTTTAAATGCCCGTGAAAAATTAGGAGAAACATTCGTCATTATCTCGCATGATATGGACTTCGTAATGGAAGTTTGTGACCGTGCCGCAATCATTCAAGGCGGAAAAATCCAAGCCGTTGGAAATCCCGAAGATGTCATCCCGCTTTTAATGGAAAACAAAGAAGCCTTAAAAGCCGGCAAAGATGATGAAAACGCCGGAATTCACAAACCCGCCAAAAAAACCGATTTGAAAGAATTGGAACAGCAAAAAGAAAGCGAAGAAAAAGAAATCAGAAACGATGGCGGCGGATGCTGCGTATAATCAACAAACCAAAACCGGCAAATCAAAATCAGCAAACTGACAAACCAAAACCAGCAAATCAAAATCAGCAAACCGACAAACCAAACTAATAAGTCACAGGAAAATCAATTATGGCATCAAAAATCAATGTTGAAGTCAACAAAACATCACAAACGTTTGATGCCGGAACAACGCTGTCAGAAGCAATTATAAAAACAGGCGCCCCTTATGTCAGCGGCGCTTTTGTATGCCTCGTCAAAAAACAAAAAGAAGAGGATGCTTTTTTTACAAAAGAATACATACTTCAAACCACAAAAGGACCATTGATTATTGAACTCAAGGATCCCACATCTGTTTCTTCAAAAATGTGGATTGAAAAATTCAAAAGCTTATCACCGCTTAGAATATTGCTGGAAACCACAAATACCGTATCATTCGGACCATTCCAAAGCCGTTATGATATGGAAAAAGGCATGAAAAAATTCAAAAAATATGATGTATTGTTCAGTGCCGGCGGCTTTGATACCGACAAAACAACACTTGTCATCAGCAAAAAAGAACATTATGCAGAATACGGCGTACCAAAAGACGGCACTTTTGCAACCCTCATTGCCGGTCGAACCAATTTAGAAAAATTAACCAAAGGCGACGTTATCCAAACGATTGAGCCCTATGTTGAACAAAAAAACGCATTCGGAGAAGGAATATACACCGATGATTTAACCATCCGGCTGGAAGATGGCGACCGTTTGATTACGTTTGCAGATATTGACATGTCGCCGCATTCCCCGCACGGTACCGAAACATTTTACGCATTGGTCGAAAAAGGAACATTCAGCGTAGATTCAACGGCAAATGCTTTTCGCTCAGACGATACGCTTCAAAGTGAGCCGTGTGACTATGAAAATTTTGAGCCGAGAAAAATCGGCACCATCAGCATGAGAACTGCCGGAAACGGACGCACTCGTTTTTATATTTCAACTGCTGACAGAGCATCAAGTTTACTGCACTCCGTTGTGGGTCATGTAACATCCGGAATGGAACTTGTTTATTTCTCAAAAAAAGGAACAAAATTCACGGTAGAGACGTCTCCGCCATACATTTCTCTTCTTGGGCGATCCGTGGAAGAATCCAAAAACGTTTTGGATGCGATCAACATTGAATTAACAGTGGAAGGGTATGACGGAAAAGACAACGTGATTGTGACAC
Organism: Methanimicrococcus sp.; assembly: GCA_009776675.1. Next base: position 1,852 of record WRNK01000036.1, on the reverse strand, counting down.
AAACCCCCGCAACAACGATTGAAATATTAAGAGAGGGAAAAGTAAAAGTTGCAGCAGTGCAGCGCTCCAAATTGATCGAAGTTGAATTTTATTACGATGCTGCCCCGAAATCGGTGGAATTTTTCAGGCACTCCATTGATTTAAAAACCCAGCCCGTCGGCTCATTGGTTGCTTCAATGATTTATGATGAAACATTTATTTTTAAAGCCGAAAAGGGTGCCGAACGCTATAAAGAAATCATGCCGGAAAATACGCCCAAAGAAATGGTGAAGGCGTGTCATTTGGGTATCACAAACCAATCCGCTAAAAGAATGGGTTTTATCGGTGTTCGGCTGACCGATGAATCCATGTTTGGTCCGACCGGAGAAAAATTCGACGCCACCAACATCATCGGCTGCATTTTGAATCCCGAAAACCTCAAGGGTCTTTTGGAAGGAGACCGAATTTATATTAAAGAAATCGGTGCTCCAAAAAAGACATTGGCTGATGCAGAGGACAAAAAAATACCGGCGGATACAGAGGATAAAAAAATATCGGCAGATATAGAAAATGAAAATTCGGCAAAAGAAAACCCGGAGAAATCGGCGAGGGATTAAACATGGCTGAAAATGAAAATCATACGGCATCGGAACAAAAGATGGTTACAAAAATTGTGGCAGTCAGTTCCGATAAATATTTGCCTCCCGACGCTGCACGGGCGGCTTACACTTCCGGATATCCGGTCTCAATAAAAGAAACGTGTTACGGTCTTGTGATTACAGGAACAGAAGAGAATGTAAATGCGGTTGTTGAAGTGGTTCAAGAGCTTGATAAAAATCATATTTTTGTCAAAGACCGCGGTTTTCCGGCAGGCGATAAACGCCGCTGCCGCGCAGCACGAAACGGTGGACAGCGCCCCGGATTTTATACACTCCATGAAGAAATTTCAAAAATGGGAACGATTGGAGATGCTTTGGACAGATATGAAGCCGAAAAACGTTTGGAGGCGCCGGAAAAAATGACAAAGCCATCGGCAGCAGATTTAGAAGAATATATTCACAATGAACTGGGTAAAAATAATGATTGATTTCTCGCATGATAAAAAGAACATGAGGTGCATACTTTGGTAAAAGTTTTTGTTTATCCGACAAACAGTTTCATTTTGGCCGATCTCGTCACACGCAGCGGTCATGAGCCGCTTGTCGTGATGAATCAAGTCCGTGAAAAGGTGACAAATTTGAGCGTAGATTCTCCGCCGTTAAATATAACATCGGAAGAACCAAAAACCGGATTGAAATACGCCGCCATTGAAGTTCCGGCGGGCGTTCGCGGGCGCATGGCTCTTTTTGGTCCGCTGGTTGAAGAAGCACAAGCCGGAATTATTGTCGAAAATATGCCGGCTGATTTTGGATGTTCGGGATGTGCCCGAGCCAACGAGCTGACAAAGTATTTGGTACGCACCCATATTGACCGAAGCCTTATTTTAGAAATCCGATACCCCGAAAATGAAGAACAGATGCACAATTTTGTCTACACCATTTTGGATTTTTTAAAAACACTGATGCCTCAGGACGGTGAGCAGGAATGAAAAAGCCGGTTCGACTGACAGCAGCTGAGTCCAAACCACCCCAGCCCCCTTCAAAAAATGCGGATAACAGAAAAAAGGAAGCAAAAGTCAAAATCGCATTGGTTTCATGCGGAACCGAATACGGCGGCGTTCAAAAAGCATTTGAAACGGCGGCTGAAAAAGTGCATGCCGAATTCCTTTATCCCGAAATTGAAATCAAATCGCTGGATACCATCGGAAAAGATTTTGGAATTGAAGCAGCCAGCGGCGATTTAAGATTAATGATGGCACGTGCACAAGCCGTTG
>WRNK01000035.1 GCA_009776675.1 Methanimicrococcus sp. | reverse complement strand
ATGTTATTTTTAAGGAAGCTGCCAAAACAATCGCTCCGAAAATAATACAAAGGTATGCGGCGGATAATAAAGTGGCAATATAAGAACCGAGAAATGAAAAAATAAATCCGCTCATTCCGATAATGACAGCTTTTTCCCAAAGGATCGTTCCTTTTTTAGAATGAGTATAAGCGCTGTTAAAAGCGATCGGAAATGTAAAACATAGTGTTGTTGCAACGGCTGTTTTCATGGAGATGTCCGGTGGATATCCCAGTTCTGTTAATATGTATAATTGGAACGGGATCAGCAAAAATGCGCCGCCGATACCGAGAAATCCGGCGAAGGTTCCGGCGGCGGCACCTCCGATAAGCAGAATGCAAAAAATAATTAAGAGGGTCAATCCATCCATTCTCTCACATTTTTAAAATTAGCTTTTTGTCTTTTAAGGTTTTGGATTGCTTCAATTTTTCATTTTTTAAGGTTTTGGATTGCTTTAACTTTTCGTTTTTTAAGGTTACTTTCAGAAACATAATTCAGTTTTAAAAGTTTTGGATTGCTTCAACTTTTCGTTTTTTAAGTTTTCAGATTCTTCTGATCCATTTCAGCCGATTTAGAAAATCCGTTTGCTATTTGTCATGCTTCAAACAAATGTTTTTTCATTCGTCTTTAAGTAAAGCGTTGATGTATGCTTTGAAATCATTCAATTTAAACGGTTTTTGGATATGCCCGTCATAACCGATATCTTGGAATTTTTTGCCGTCTTTTGTTGCGATATCTGCTGTCATTGCAATGATATATTTTGCCGGAGCTGTTGATTTTTTTCGGATTTCTTGAATGAACTCGATTCCGTTCATTCTCGGCATATGAATATCTGCCAAAATCAAGTCAAAAGATTCTTTGTCTAAAAGGGCAAGAGCTTCTTGTCCGTCCGTTGCCCATTTTACTTCACAGCCGTTCATCTCTAAAATATCTATGACGAGTTCGGAACTGAGCATATCATCTTCTATCAGAAGAATTTTTTTCAAAATATTTCCTCTTTTTTTGATTCATTCTTAAAAAAAGTGACGAGAAAGCACGCCATTTAGTCATCCACATTGATTGAATCGATTCTTTTGGGGAGGTAAACCGTTAAAACACCATTTGCCAGTTTTGCAGTTGCCTTTTCCTCATTAATCGGAACCGGAATATTGATAGATCCTTCATATTTTCTGTAAAATCTTTCGCGGCGAATGTAGGTTCCGTCTTCAACATCTGTTAAACATTCCGCTCGAATTGTTAATAAACGGTCCTGAACTTCAAGAGTCACATCTTTTTTAGTAACGCCCGGAAGATCCGCCTTTAAAATAATGTCATCCTTACATTCAATTAAATCCATTAAAGGTGTTTGCCGGAATTCGCCAAATGTTTCTTTGTTGCCCTTTCCAAAAGAAGCGATTTTATTAAAAATCTGGTCAATCGTAGATTTGTTTTCCGAATCTTCGTGTTCGGGCTCTTTTTCTTTTGGCTGCTTTTTTTGGAACGGATTCATTTGCCATCACTTTTTATTGGGAATATTAAAATTAGTTTTCATTAAGATTAATATTAAGATGGAGTGATATATTAATATTTCAGTTCGATTTATTTTTTGCTAATTTCAAATTTTTTCATTTTCGATCTTTTTCATTTTCGATCTTTTTCATTTTCGATCTTTTTCATTTTCGATCTTTTTTGCCTTCAATTTTTTTCGTTTTCAATCATAATTCGGATTAAATCTGGTGCGTAAATTGTTTTGAAACTGCCTTTTTTGGCATTGTTCTCATCATAAGGGGCAATCCCGTCAACGTTTTTTTCTCGCGTATCATAAAGAACAAAAGGAACAAAATCGCTTGTGTGTGTTTTGATGGCAATAGGCGTCGGATGATCCGGCATGACTAAAATTTGGCACGGCTCATTCAGCGATCGGGCATATTCGAGCATCGGTCCGACAACTTTTAAGTCCAAATCTTCAACAGCTTGCATTTTCTTGTCCAAATCGCCAAGGTGACCGCATTCATCCGGAGCCTCAATGTGAATGAAGACAAAATCTTTTGTTTTCAAAGCATTTTTTGCCGCATCGGTTTTTCCTTTGTAATTTGTATCTAAAAAGCCGGTTGCTCCTTCGACCTCAATCACATCCAATCCGGCGCAGATGCCGATTCCTTTGAGAAGGTCAACAGCGGATATGACGGCGCCGGTTTTATGATGAAGTTGTTCAAACGGCTTAAATTGCGGCGCATTTCCTTGTCCCCAAAACCATATACAGTTGGCGGGCATTTTTCCTTCTTTCATTCTTTTTAGGTTAACCGGATGGTCTTTTAAAATATTGAAAGAGGCTTTCATCATATCAATATAAATTTGAGCAGCCTTTTCTGAAGCGGCATCTGTCCCTTTTGGAAAGTGTACGGATGCTTTTTGTCCTGTCACATCGTGCGGCGGCGTAAAAATGCACTCTTTTCCAAAATTATCTTGTGCCACAAGCAAGTGGCGATAGCTGATTCCCGGATAAAATTTGAATTGTTTTGTTCCAAGCGCTTCATCAATGGCTTTGATGAGTTCTTTTGCTTCTTCTGATGATACATGTCCGCTGCTGTAATCTAAAATATGAGCGTCCTCAAGTTCGGGACCGATCGTTCCGTCGGGGTTCCCGATTGTGATTAAATTGGTTCGAAAAGCCAAATCGTTTCCTTGCAAAGCCACGCCCATACTGAGCGCTTCAAGCGGTGAGCGGCCTGTATAAAATTCGGCAGGGTTGTAGCCAAAAATAGACATGTTTGCAACATCACTGCCGGGGAGATAACCGTCAGGAACAGTTTGGGCAAGTCCCATGCGTCCGTTTTTGGCAAGAAAATCCATATTCGGCTTTTTTGCCGACTCCAAAATTGTCCTGCCGCCGAGTTTTGGAATCGGCTGATCCGCCATTCCGTCACCAATAATCACAATATATTTCATAATTTATCATCCGATTTTTTTGTTTAATATCTTATTTGAGTCATAACTTATTTTTATCTTTTGAGCGTCAGAACTTATTTAAATATCTTTCACCTTGAAAAAAGAGCAGGGCTTTTGTTTTTAGAGATAAAATCCAAGTCCATTTTACGTCATCCGGTCCTTATTTTTGGATCCGGAGCCGATTTATCTTTAATTTTATAAATGATGTCATTCATTTTATCATTCAAATGTTGATGATTTGTAATAGTTTGTTAATGGTTTGTTGATGATTTGCTATGATTTTATTTTTCAAAATGTGTGTACGGAATCGATAAATTATGAAGCTTGTTATGAAATTTGGCGGCACTTCTGTCGGGGATGGAAAGAAAATACGCCACGTTGCGGAATTGGCAAAGAGTTATTTTGATCAAGGCAATCAAGTTGTTTTGATTACATCGGCATTGGCGGGTGTGACGGATGAGTTGCTTGATGTTGCCTCAAATGCATGCGAACACGGAAAAGTCACAGCGGTGACTGAAGTCATTGCCTCTTTAAAATCCAAACATTTTGCCGCCGTCAATGATGCCGTTACAAACAAAAAAATCAAATCGGAAGTCATTGAATTTTTGACGGACAAAATGGATGAGCTTGAGAAAGCTTTGATTGGCATTTGTTATTTGGGAGAGTTGACCATCCGTTCCAAAGACAATATTTCTTCTTACGGCGAGCGTTTGGCAGCACCCATCGTTTCAGGCGCTTTGTCTTCTCTTGGTGTTTCATCGAAATTTTATACAGGCGGTGAAGCCGGTATTATTACAACGGATGTGTTTGGCAATGCAAAACCGCTTTCAAAAACCTATTCATTGATTGAAGAACGCTTAAAGCCCGGGCTGAAATCTTCTGTTCAAGTTGTGACCGGATTTATCGGCGAAAGCGAAGACGGCAACATTACAACACTTGGCCGCAGCGGTTCGGATTATTCTGCATCTATTATCGGAGTCGGCATTCAGGCGGATGAAATCTGGCTTTGGAAAGAAGTGGACGGCATTATGTCGGCAAATCCAAAAATTGTGCCGTCTGCCCGTACAATTAAATATATTTCTTATCAAGAAGCGATGGAGCTTTCATCTCTTGGTGCCGAAGTTTTGCATCCGCGTGCGATTGAGCCGTCCATGAAACATCATATTCCGGTGCGTGTGAAGAGTACATTTAAGCCGGACTTTGACGGCACGCTTGTGATTTCTGAAAACAAGACGTCTAAAAATGTTGTCAAAGCGGTCAGCATGATTAAAAAAATTTCATTGATCAACGTGTCCAGTGCTGAAATGGTCGGTTCTGTCGGAAAAGTCGGCCAGATTTTTTCCGCGCTTGCCGACAAAAATGTCAGCGTCCGTTTGATCAGCCAAGGTTCCGAATCCAGTTTATCTTTTATTGTCAACGAAACCGACCGCGCAAAAACGATGAAAGCCATTAAGACGGAACTTGGCGACACATATAATGTTGACTCCCGCTCCGATATTGCTGTTGTCGCGGTTGTCGGCGCCGGCATGGCCGGAACACCCGGTGTTGCACGCCGTGTTTTTACCGCGCTTGGCAAGGAAAACATTAACATTATCATGATCAGTCAGGGCTCTTCGGAATACAACATTTCTTGTGTTGTCAGCAGTGCGGATGTCAACAAAGCCGTTGCATCTCTTCATGCGGAATTTGAGTTGGATAAAAATTGAAAACGGATTAAAGAGATTAAAAGGTAAGAGGTTAAATGATGACGGGAAACGAAAAAGGCTCGACATATGCAGCTTCCGGTGTAGATATTCATCAAGAGGAAAGCACAATTAAAGAATTAACCAAAAAGATGACTTTCAAAAGAGAGGGGCTTGGCGCACCGTTGACGGAAATCGGGCATTATGCCGGTTTGCTGGACTTTGGCGAATTTGCAATTGCCATGACGACAGACGGCGTCGGCTCTAAAGTTTTGATTGCAAATGAGATGGGCAAATGGGATACGGTCGGCATTGACTGTATTGCAATGAATGTCAATGATTTGTTGGCGATTGGTGCTGAACCGATTGCATTTGTAGATTATTTGGCGCTTGAAAAGCACAAGCCCGGATTTGCCGAAGAAATCGGCGTCGGACTCGCAAAAGGCGCGGAAATGTCTAAAATATCGATTGTCGGCGGCGAGACGGCAACGCTTCCCGATGTGATTCGCGGGTTTGACTTGGCCGGCGCGTGTATCGGCGCCGTCAAAAAAGATCAAGTGATCACCGGCGAAAAAATAAAAGAAGGCGATGTTCTTGTCGGTTTAAAGAGCAGCGGCGTTCACAGCAACGGCTATTCTCTTGTCCGAAAAATTATTAAAGAGTCCCCTTACACTTATCAGGATTATTGCCCGTATGACGGCAAAAAAACAATTGGTGAAGAGCTTTTAAAACCCACGCGCATTTACATGGAAGTTTTGGATGTCATCAAAATGCATGAAGTTCACGGCTTGGCACACATCACCGGCAGCGGTTTGTTAAAACTCAGGCGCATAACAAATCTCGGTTTTGATATTTATGATCCGATAGAGCCGCCCGAAATATTTAAGTTCCTTCAAAAATTAGGAAACGTCAGCGACGCCGAAATGTATAAAACATTTAACATGGGAATGGGCTTTTTGTTTGTCGTTCCCGAAGAAGTCGCCCTCTACGTTGTCGGCATGACCGGCGGTAAAATCGTCGGAAAAATCGTTAAATCCGGCATTAAAGTCAAAAATTTGGTTCTTGAGTAAGAGATTATTTTTTTTTTCTCTAATCTCTTATCTTCTTATCTTTCTTTTTATTTGCTTTTTAAAAGGTCTTCTTATGGTTTGCTTGAAAGATTTGGACGTTGTGGTCATTGGCGATGAGATGACGCTCAAAGACTGCCATGAGTTGATTTTAAGCGTTTCTGATGAAGTGTATTTGGTGCCGGGCGGATATTCTCTTTTAGGCGTTTTATTAAAAGGTTCTCGACCATTTCCCGTCGGTTTTAAAGATGACAATGTCTTCTTTCAATATGTTAAGCCGTGCTTTGGAATTTTTGCACTTCAAGTCGAAAATTGCAAAGAAATTGAAGTTTTGAGAAAGGATTTTCAAAAGAACGGGTTTGAGAAAGTTAAATAAAAAATGAAATGAGAAAGTTGAATAAAAAAGATTGACCAAAACGGTCAATTCAATCTTATTTTTGTTTTGTAAAGTCTTCAGAAATGGATAAAATACCGCCGCCAAGGACAAGACGCAGCTCTTTTCCGACAAAAACAGCACTTCCGATTCTTGTGCCGCCTGAGCCGTACAAAATGTATTCGCTGCCGGATTTTTCCCATGTTCCGTTTGTATTTAATAAGCCGACTTTTGCCGTGAATGTATTATCTTTGTTGAATGTGATGGTTGCACTTGAGTTTTTAGCGTTCCATGTACCGACAATTTTATCGCCCAAACAGCCGGCAAAAAGACAGGTGACAAGAGTCAAAATCATAATTAAGGAAATAAGTGTGATTGTTTTATGTTTCATTTTATTCCTCTCCTAATTTATAGGTAGATAGAATAATAGTTATTCTCATTTAAAATTTTTTATTAAAAAGACGATCATATTTAAAGCATACCTGCTTCTCTTGAAAATTATTAAAAAGAGAAAAAGAAAAATAGTCCCGAACGGATTCGAACCATTGTCGCCGGCTCCAAAGGCCGGCATGATTGACCACTACACTACGGGACTATGGTGAGCAGAAGTAGAAAGGGAAAAGTAACATAAAAAGATTTTGATAGGTTTTTAGGTCGGCAAAAAATCATTTTTGGTTTTTAAAAAATTGAAGGAAAGGACAAAAAACTTTTCAATTCAATTTTTTATGCGATACGCCTTTCGGATTATTATGGATATTTTTGATTTTTTTTTTGATTTTTTTTGATTGTTTTTTATGGTTGTTTTTACTATTCAGACACATTTTCGTATCAAAAAGCCGTTTTTAGAAATCGCTGTCGATGTTCTCTTTTTTCCAACATTGTTGAGCATGCTGACGAATTCTGATTCATTATTTTTCCATTATACCAGAATTGTAGTATATTTCAAAAATATTGGTTATAGAAAAAATTGTCGAAAGAGAGTGATTTTGAAATAATATTTTTGATATTTGCTTATGAAAAGTATTAGACATATGTCAGACGCATCTTTATATACAAGTAAAATTTGGAGTAAATAATAAAAAAAAATTTAATTCACCTTCACTAAAAAACGGATTGAGAAATGAATATGGATACCAGCTTCACTATTGATACCCGTTTTAAGTTATAAAAATCTCAAAAATAAACTCAGGGGGCCGGTATTATTCAAAGAGCATCAATGCATTTGACATTAAACGAGATCATTTGTTTGTCTGAAAAAAGACGCAACATTATGTTTATTCTTGAAAAAAAAGGATGTACACTTGATGAAATCGTTGAGAAGATGGGCGTTCCGGCACATTCTTTTATGCCTCAGCTTAAGACACTTCGTGATGAAGGGATCATTGTTTTCAAAGACGGGATTTTCCATTTAACAACCGTTGGCCAAATTTTGGTTCAAAACATGGGTCCGGTTTTTGAAACAATTCAAATCCTTGATCGAGATAAAAAATATTGGTTCGACCGCAATTTATCTGTCATTCCGATGGATTTGTTAAAACGCATCCGCGAAATCAGCAATTATACCCTCTTATCATATGACATCCATGAATACATGTTTGATGTTCCGGCGGATTTTCTTGACAATTTAAAGATATCCGAGCATGCCATGTGTTTGCTTTCAGTTTATCATCCGATTTATACGGAAAATTAGTTCTTAATGGCAGAATCCGGCAAAGAGATGACATTTATTGTGACATCTAAAGTGCTGGGTCGCCTCAAAGAAGAAGATGAAGACCGTTTAAACAAAATCATTCATTTAGAAAATGTCACATTTTTGATTTTGGATGAAGACAATGCCATCAGTCCGTCCATGACGATTACTGATGTTTTTGTCTATGTTTATCTGTTTAACACAGATGGCGTTTATGATAACAAAATCATCATCAGTTTAGATGATCAAACACGTTTTTGGTTTGAAAAATTGTACCAACATTTCAAAATGCAAGCCGTTTCACTTAAATCAGAATCGTAAATAAAAAAGGGGTTCTTCGCTCAATCGTCAGTTCAGGATCAATTGTTTCATTAATCCTATCCTTTCCGACAGATGCCAGCCACAGTTTGAACGACTCGGCTTTGGGAGAGGGGGTGGATTGAACCAAACGTAAAATTTGTTCTGAATTTGCAGCATCCGTCATACGCATTTTGCCGTCTGCTGCAACCATTTTCAACCCGTGACATTTTGTCACGGTTTCGTTACCTTCCTCGATAAGCCGTTGTTTCAGATTGCACCAATATGCAGCCGGATCAATGCTGTTGGTTAATGCAGCACAGACATCAACAACTGAAAGATACCAATCTTGTTCTTCTTCATTCCATACGGAACGAAGGCGATTATTTTCAAAGAGCTGTATGTTTTTATCGTTCGTAAAATCAACCCCCACGATCAAGCGCACATACATAAAAAATGATTTGTTTACTTATTGTAGCTTTCTACTGCATATGTAAAACAGTTAAAAAATATAAAATAATGTCGTTTTAAAACAAATCTTGCACATTTTTATAGCCCTTTCACGACAAGCCAATCTATACGATTGAGTAACGCCCTTTATTACAAAGGTGATGGTTAAAAAGATGATATTTAACAAAGAGCCAAAAAAGAAAGAGAAGGCATAAAACCTTTCTTTCTTTTTCATTTTATGGTTACAATTTCACTGTTTTTGGCTGATCCATAAATGAATAGAATGTGGCTTCTCCTTCGGTAATGTAAAACATTTCAATGCTTGGATTGTCAGGTGTTTGGTAGATTTGTGCCAGAACAGGAGCTGTCTCTAATGCTTTTTTTATGACTTCTTTGCGAGAATCAAAGACAACTTTTCCTTTCAAACGCATCCAATTCATTCCATCTTTTGGTGTTGAGCAAATTTCAACACGGCTGTCTGCTTTCATTTGTTTGAAAACATCTTTATCGTTGCTTGTAATGAAGTATAATTTTTGTTCATATTCCATAACAAAGCCAAACGGTCGAACGCGCGGTCCTTCCGGACTGATCGTTGCGATGTAAAATGTCGGATTTTCTGTTAATGCTTGGAGAATTTCTTTCATGAAATCACCTCATTTAAATAATAATTTCACAAGATTTATACCTATTTAAAAAACGAAACGGAAAAAAGTGAAAGGAAAAAGTGAAAGAAAAAAATGAAAGAAAAAAGTGAAAGAAAAAAGTGAAAGAAAAAAGTGAAAGAAAAAAGTGAAAGAAAAAAG
>WRNK01000034.1 GCA_009776675.1 Methanimicrococcus sp. | reverse complement strand
CTGCAATTGCCGTAAAAACCCTTCGCTTATTTGTCACCCTTCCTCTTGTTTTTGGTGCCGTTTTTGTAATCATGGTGAACAATTGGATTGCCATTCTCGCCTATCTTTGCTTTATTCTGCTTTTCATTTTTGTTTCTGCATACATTGATGCCGGACACTTCGGTATGGCAAAAGAGGCAACTGCAACAGGCAAAACCGGCTCGAATCATTTTTGGCTTTATGGCAAACGGTTTTTCAGACGCATTCTTACGGCAAACATTATCATGCTTATAATCGAGGGCGCTGCATTAATTTTTTTGGTTCCGGCGGTTTATATTCTTTTTAAATACAACGTTTTTCATAATCTCAGTGCCATTTTTTATAACCTTATCAGCTACGATATCCCGAACCTTATGATTTCTCTTGAAAACATGCTCTCGCCCTTTGTTACCTCGCCTTTTGCCATAACCGTTTTGCTCATCTCAATTCCGGTCGGTTTGGTTTTAATCCTCGTTTACAGAGTGATTGTGTCAGTGCTTTTCTTCTTTGTCGGCTACAACATCGTTGCTGATGATCTTTCCGTTATTGGAAGCTACAAAAAATCCGTTTCCCTGCTGAAAGTAAAACCATTTCATATGCTTCTGTTTATTTTTATCTGTTTCCTCATATCATTTATTTTTTCGGCAGCCGCCGGTCTAATCGCAGGTCTTTTTGGATTTATTCCCGGGCTGGGGCTGATCGTCAGTTCATTATTAAATATAATTTTCAGTACGATTCTTGCAACTTTTTCCGTCGTTTGGATCATGCGCTATTATATGGTTTTAACAGAAAAGCCGCTTTATGCTAAAGAAAAATGAACAAAACAATAAAATTTCGATCTCAACCCTTTTATTCTCCTATTTTTATTTTTCCCTTTCTTTTTCCTTTTTTCTTTTTCTTCTTTAGGAAATATTTTTAAACAACATCGTATTTTTGTGCTTTCATGGAAAAGAAGTTTCAAGGAAATGTTTGGAAATTTGGAAACAACGTTGACACCGATGTGATTATTCCGGGGAAATATCTGAGAACGACTGATATGCAAGTGTTTGCGGATCATGCGATGGAAGGTTTGGATCCGGCTTTTTCAAAAAAAGTTCAAAAAGGAGATATCGTTGTTGCCGGTGATAATTTCGGCTGCGGGTCATCCCGCGAGCAGGCGCCCCTTGCATTAAAATATGCAGGTGTTTCTTGTGTCATTGCCAAATATTTTGCCCGCATTTTTTTTAGAAACGCAATCAATGTCGGTCTTTTAATTATTGAAGCGGACGTTGAGGCAGAAGACGGCGACGTGATTGAAGTGGATTTGGAGAGCAGCTGTATTCGGGTTTTCCAAAAAGGCAATCCGTCTCAATCAAAAGATTACCCGACCAAAAAATTGCCCGACTTTTTGCTTGAAATCTTAAACGACGGCGGGCTTGTCGCCCATCGAAAAAAGCAGGAAAAATGAGGATTGTTTAGAGAATTTGGATAATTTTCTTATTTTTTTATTTGAGGATTTTTCATGAGAGTCGCAATCGTTGAAGGAGACGGCATCGGCAAAGAAGTCATCCCCGTATCGGTTTCAATTTTGGATTATTTCAATGAAACAAGAAACTTAATGATTGAAAAAGTTCCGGTAGATGTCGGTTTTAAGAAATGGGAACAATCCAAAGAATCCATGACCGATGAGGATATTGCTGTTTTGAAATCGTGCAACGCGATTTTGTTTGGGGCGATTACAACCGTTTCTGATCCGTCTTACAAAAGTGTTCTTTTACGAATTCGAAAGGAATTAGACCTTTATGCAAATGTCCGCCCGATTCGCCCGATTCGGGGGATTTACAAATTATGCCAAATCCAAGATCGCAAAGAAGAAGACGTTGACCTCATCATTGTTCGGGAAAATACGGAAGGATTGTATTCCGGTTTGGAAGAAATCGGAGAAGAGAGGTCAACGACAACGCGTGTCATCACAAAAACAGCCTCTCAAAAAATCGCCGAATTTGCATCCGCTGCGGCATCTTCCCGAAAAAATAAATTGACCATCGTTCACAAGTCCAATGTTTTAAAGTCAGACAAATTGTTTTTAGAAACATGCCGACAGATCGCTTTAGACCGTTGTGTCGAGCCGTCGGATAAGCTGGTGGACTTTTTCGCATACGATCTCATCATGTCGCCTCAAAAATATGATGTTGTGGTGACAACAAACTTGTTTGGTGACATTTTAAGCGATTTGGGCGCCGTCTTGCTTGGCAGCATCGGTCTTGCTCCCAGTGCAAATATCGGCGAGAAATATGCCCTCTTTGAGCCTGTTCACGGCAGCGCCCCCGATATTGCCGGAAAAGGAATTGCAAATCCAATCGCAGCCATTTTGAGTTTAAAAATGATGTTTGAATGGGCCGGATACAAAAAAGAAGCCGCTTTGATTGAAAAGGCAGTAGAATCGGCAATCGAAGAAAAAAAAATCACCCCCGATTTGGGCGGCACATTTTCAACAACAGAAGTCGGCTTATTCATATTGGATCAAATAAAGTCTTATGACGCCGCCATTTTGTGAAAAAAACGAAAAACAAAAACATGAAAACAAGAAAAAAGCGAAAACAAGAAAAAAGCGAAAACAAGAAAAAAGCGAAAACAAGAAAAAAGCGAAAACAAGAAAAAAGCGAAAACAAGAAACAGAATTATAAATGAAATAAATTGACTTTAGAATAAAGAGAAATAAGAGAAATCAAAAAAATACTTGGTGAACGGATTTGAGTACAATCAGCGAAAAAATATTCACACGCGCCTCCGGAAATGATGCACATGCCAATGATTTTGTTATGGCGGATATTGATTATGCAATGGCACACGATGGAACGAGTGTTTTGGCAGTGCGCGCTTTTCGTGAAATGGGTGTTGAAAAGGTCTGGGACGCCGATAAAATTGTCATCCCGTTTGATCATTTAGTTCCCGCCGGAACAGAGGTTGCCGCTGCACTTCAAAAAGATACGCGCGAGTGGATCATGCAGCAAAATATTCGACACTTTTATGAAGGTGGCGAAGGTGTTTGCCACCAGGTTCTGCCGGAACAGGGGTTTGCACTTCCCGGCAAATTGATTGTCGGGGCGGATTCTCATTCCTGCACATACGGTGCTTTCGGAGCCTTTGGAACGGGCGTCGGCGCAACGGATATGGCAGAAATTTTTGCTTCCGGAAAATTGTGGTTTCGTGTTCCTGAGACAATCAAAATGACGGTGGATGGAACACTCGAAAAAGGGGTTTATGCCAAAGATCTGACGCTTTATTTGATCGGCAAAACGGGCATTTCCGGCGCCACTTATAAAGCGGTTGAGTTTTACGGAACCGCCGTTTCTGACTTGTCCGTTTCCGGCAGAATGACGCTGTGCAATATGGCGATAGAAATGGGTGCAAAAACGGGAATTGTGCCGCCGGATAAAAAGACATTTGATTTTTTACAAAACCGCTCTATGGTCGATTTTGAGCCGGCTTACGCCGATAAGGATGCGGTGTATTGCCGTGAGAATGATTTTGACGCCAAAGACATTGAACCGCAGATTGCCTGTCCGCATGAAGTGGATAATGTGGTGCCGATTTCAAAAGTTGCCGGAATACACATCGATCAAGCTTTCCTCGGAACCTGCACAAACGGCCGTTTTGAAGATTTGAGTATCGCAGCCGACATTTTAAAAGGCAAAAAAACAATTATCCGAACAGTCGCTGCTCCCGCCTCCCGCTGTGTTTTATTAGAAGCCGTTCAAACCGGCGTTTTTGAAACACTTGTTAAAGCCGGCGTCACTTTTATCTCTCCAGGATGCGGTCCCTGTTTGGGCGCCCATCAAGGAATTATCGCAGAAGGCGAAAATTGCATTTCAACAGCCAACCGCAATTTTAAAGGACGTATGGGCAAAGGCGGCAATGTTTACTTAGCCTCTCCGGCAAGTGTTGCGGCTGCTGCTTTGACGGGAAAAATTACAGATCCGAGAGAGTATGTTTAATGTTTAACGATTCAAATAAGAAATGAAGAAATAAGAAATGATTAAAAATCAGGAGCCATAGATATGTTTATTGACGGAAAAAAATATGATTCTTCCACGACATCCTGCACCGATCAAATCCGTGTTTTAAACCCGGCAACGGGCGAACTTGTCGGAACCGCATGTTTGGCAACATCAGAGGATGTCGATTTCGCTCTTGATTCTTGCCATGCTGCTTTTAAACAATGGTCTGAAAAGTCCTTTCTTCAAAGAAGCGCTGTTCTGTCTCAAATATCCTCTTGGTTAAAAGAAAAACCACTGCGAGAGGATTTGGCTATTTTACTGACAAAAGAACAAGGAAAGCCGCTCAGAGAAGCACGCCGTGAAATAGAAGGTGTGACAGAAGTTATTGATTATTTTGTCGGGCTGGCTTCCATGACGCACACCGATTTTTTTACCAGCAAAAGCAACGGCAGCTATTCGTTCACGGTTAAAAAACCGCTGGGTGTATGTGCTTCAATTTTGCCTTGGAATATGCCGGCATTGGTTCTTGCATGGAAAGCTGTTCCGGCACTTTTGACCGGAAATGCGTGCTTTGTCAAACCCTCAGGCATTTGCCCGCTCACCGTTTTAGAACTTGCGGCGATCTTTCATGAAGCCGGTTTGCCGGCAGGTGTTTTAAATGTTGTAACCGGCTCCGGCAGTGCGATTGGAAATCAGTTGGCACAGTCCCCTTTTGTCAAGAAAATATCATTTACCGGCAGCTCCGAAGCCGGCAAAAAACTTCACATTGCTGCGGCTCAAAATAACAAGCGTGTGACATTAGAGTTGGGCGGCAGCGATGCAATGATCATTTGCGATGACGCTGACATACAGGAGTGTGCCAAACAAGCCGTTCATGCCCGTTTCTTTAACTGCGGCCAAACGTGCGTTTCCCCCAAACGTATTTTTGTTTTTGAATCGGTTTTTGACGATTTTGTCAAAGCCGTTTTGGAAGCCGTTTCCCAGCTTAAAATCGGAAACGGCTTATCCGAAGACACAACAACAGGTCCGCTGAGTTCATTTGAGGAACAAAAAAAGATGATTGAGTATGTTGAATCGGTCCGAAAAGAAAAAGCATCGTCTGTTTTAATAGGTGGCAATGTTCCCCCAAATTCAGATCCGAAAGGTTCTTTTTTTGAACCGGCGGTTCTCATTCAAGTGCCGATGACATCAAGAGTTATGACGGAAGAAGTTTTTGGCCCGATTATGGTGATTAATTCCGTCAAAGACATGGATGAGGCTTTGAAATATTCCAACGAAACACAGTTTGGTCTTGGTGCTTCCGTTTGGACAAACGATTTGAGGCAGGCGAAAAAGGCGATTGAAGGATTTGACGTCGGAATTGTTTGGGTAAACCAGCATATGAAGATGCTCCCTGAATTGCCGTTTGGAGGCGTCAAAGAAAGCGGGTTTGGACGGGAAAACGGGTATCAGATGTTGAATGAGTATATGGAAACAAAAACGGTTGTTTTTAAATTTTGATAATCCGAATGCGTGCTTGGTTAACCGGACATATCTAATGAGGGGTGAAAGCCCCCGTCATTTACAATTGTTAATAATCCCGTTTTCATATGATGTGACTTCGCCCTCGTTTATGACATAAAACTCTCCACCTTTCTCCTTTGTCAGCACGATAAAGCGGAAGGTATGTTTATCTTCATCCAAAACGTATACTAAATATAAAACTGTAACATCCTTGCCTTTTCCATCGGCAAGGATTTCCGTCTACTCCTTGTCGGGTAGCCGCATTGGAGGTGTCACATTTGAATAACTAAAACCTGGTATTAATAGGGTCAGATTTTCTTTAAGGGTCGGATTTTCTTTATTTGCGTAGTATTCTCTCATTTTTATTTTGGAGTTATTCTCGTCTATATTATAGTCAGGCACACTATCCGTGGATAATTCGCCGAAAATTCCAACGTAACCGGCTCTTGCTATGACGTTTTGTCCCTCTGCGGTCAAAAGCCAGTCGGTGAGGGCTTTACCTTTATCGTTGCCGTTGTTGTAATAGCTGTAGGTGTAAATCATTAATGGATAACTACTGTCTGAAAGATTTTTATTGTCCGGCTTTATACCGTCAACCGCTACGACCTTTAGACCCATGCTCTCTAAGTTTTGCTCCATAGACCAACTGTAAATATTATAGCCAATACCGCGGCTACCGCTAACCTGAACTAGGGTAAGAACGCCTCCCATGCTGCTTGCCAGGTCATTACTCCCAATAATCGGCTCACCGTTCATGAAATCTTCCATAGCTGTCTGACTGCCGGAGTCCCAATTGCGGAGATACGGAGTTATTTTTTCATCTTTGCCGCCGACTTCTTTCCAATTTGTGATTTTTCCGGAATAAATATCCCGAAGCTGCTGCTGGGTCAAGTTGTTGACGGGATTATCTTTGTGCAGGACAAACACGAAACCTTCTTTCGCGATCGGGGTTATCACCAAGTCTGCACCGCGGTCTTGAGCATCTTGCAGCGTTTCGTCGTAATATTTTACAGCAAGAATAACATCTGCCGGATTATCGCTTCCGGGAATAATTCGTTCAAGAGCAGCATAGGTTTGGCTGTGCGAATCCACAAAATAAGCATCTGTTAAATAGGCGCGGATCGCTGCGTGCATGGTGATAGTCGATGAACTTCCGTCAATTTCAGGGTATTCGGGCAAAGGCATCGGTGGGTTCATTTCGGGGATTTCGATTTTGTCATTCATTTGCGGCGACGTTGGTGAATTATCTGTCTTTGATAGACATCCTGAAATTCCGGCAGCCAATAAAACAAGAACAAGAAGTAAAACCAAAATCATTTTTTTCATGTCTTTCCCTCTGCTAAATTATATCCTATATCTCTTGAATTTTTACGATCGTATCATTTGAAATCAGACACAATATGCTATATTATAAAAATTAGTCTATTAATCATATAAATAGCCTACTATTATGTAACAATTATATAACCCCAAACCCGATTTTTCCAAAAGCCCTTTTTGGTCTTTGCCTTCAGCATTTGGATAAATTATACGAATTGGTTAAAATATTTCTTTCTATTTTTATGTTGGAATCGTTTGATCAGCCGCCTTTTGGACGACTTCAAAATTGCAGCTAATACGGGTTTTATGATTAAAAGAAAAAAAATCGAAACATCCTTTTTTCCCAAATGAATTGAAAATTGAGGATACGTTTTTTCCCAAAGCGGCCTCTTGATTTTTTTGGAGGGTATCCTGTTTTTACCGATTTAATATAAGATGATGTTTCTTCTCTTCAATTTGAAAATCCAAAAACGAACGGCGTTTTTCTCGAATATTCCCAAATGAAATCCCTCACATTTCGTTTATAAAAAAATATAAACATGGTGGAAATTTTTTGTATCGGTCTGTGATATACTTTTTTAAAAACATACCACATGATAATAAAAACGAGGGATGTATATATAGTTGTGGTTTAAAACTATATTTACTGTCTATAATCTATATATTTTTGAACGACTTTTTTATTATTTCAAGAATAGAATGTCAAAATTTTTTTGGAAAATATAATTGAGAAGCATAACAAAAGTTAAATATAATCGTCACTTCATATAATTTATGACAAATAAAACACATTCAATTCTGCCTCTCATATTGATTGTTTTATTAATAACTGCTTTGTTTTCAGGCTGTATTGATTTTAGTATCGGGGGAAACAAAACCACGAATAATACGACACTAAATGGAAGCAACACAAACAATACGACCGCAAACACAACGCAAAACAATACCACTGTCAGTAAAGAACAGATTTCTGTTGCTGCTTTTAATATTCAGATATTTGGCGTTTCTAAAGCCGGTAATGATGATGTCATGGACGTCCTTGCCAAAACCATTCGGCGTTATGATGTTGTCGGCATTCAGGAAATTCGAGATGCCGGCGGAACATCTCTTCCAAAGCTTGTTGATTTGGTCAACAACGGCACCGATGAAAACGGTCAGCCCTACAATTATGATTATGTTGTCAGCGACCGCCTTGGGCGTTCCACAAGCAAAGAGCAATACGCTTACATTTATGACAAAAATACCGTTTTTGTTGCCAGCGAACCTTTGGTTTATCCCGAACCGGACGGAGATACATTTGAAAGAGAGCCGTATATGGTAACATTCAGATCCAATAACGGCACATTCGACGCCGTGTTCATTTTGATTCACACAAAGCCCGAAGATGCGAAAAATGAAATTGATTATTTAGATGATGTTGTCAAATATGCAAAAACCATTTACGTCGGGCAAGAAAATTATGTTTTGATGGGAGATTTCAATGCAGACGGTTCCTACTTCAATGAAAGCGGTCCCTCAAAACTGAAATCAGATGACTACATTTGGATTATCGGAAACGATGAAGTGACGACAACAAAAACAAAAAACACCTACGATCGAATTGTCATTACAAAAGAGCTCCTGCCCTATTTCACAAACCAATCCGGCGTTTTCAACTACAGCGCCGAATACGAATTAAATGAAACACAAACTTATGCGGTTTCTGATCATTATCCCGTTTATATCGATTTTTGGACAGTTGTTGGAAATTGGGGGCGTGTTTTGTTTACATATTTTAACTCGGTAAACGTAATTAATGAATAAATGAATGAAAAATTACATTGTCGTTTTTCATCATTCATTTTTTTAAACGGAATCGTATTCAAAATACATAGAATATAGAGAATATAGCCACGAATTATATGTAGAAGACGGGTAATATATCCTAAAAAAAAATAATTGGAAGAATAAACCTTCTTCTGATTCGTGAATAATAGAATGATAATCAATAGAATGATAATCAAATGGGTGATAAAATGACACTCAAAAAACTGCTGCCTTTCATACCGGCGGCATCTATTTTTTTTATTTTAATATTGGCATTTGCTGTTCCTATACAAGCGGCGGGAAACATTGATTATCTTGATGCAAACGGCGCACTGAAAACATCTCCCGCAGCCATTGATTATACCGGTCAAACGTCAATGGGTACAATAAATACAACAACTTGGTATGTTGTTACAGACGTGCAGGCACCGGAAGACAGAATTATCATTGCCGGCAACGTCAATCTTATTCTCACAGACAGCAGCTATCTGAATGCAAGCCGTGGCGGCATAGAGGTCCAAGGCACAAACAGCTTAACAATTTATGCTCAATCCGTAGGCACGGGCAGGGGCAGGCTGGCTGCCCACGGCACTCCCAACAGCTCCGGTATCGGCGGAAGTGATGGTAACGATGGTGGTACAATTACAATCACCGGCGGCACAATCAGTGCATTCGGCGATGAGTTTGGGGCAGGGATCGGCGG
>WRNK01000033.1 GCA_009776675.1 Methanimicrococcus sp. | reverse complement strand
ATCGCAATAGTTGCATTGGATATTGCAAGACGGTGCGACAGGCAAATGGAGTCTTCCGAATTTGTGCTGCGCTTCGGATGAATAGCAAGGGTGCTGTGCGATCTTTCTTTTCATCTCTTCTCCCATGCATTTATCCAAAATATCACCGATTTTCTATCTTTCCTCTATCTCTTATCTATCTTTTTTCATTCTTATACTATATCTTTCTTTTTTATTAATGTTTTATCAATGTTTTAATGTTTTAATGTTTTACTTTTTTATTATATTAAGAAAGTTTATAACGTACTTTACATTTAGAATTATTCAGATTTCAAATTTCAGGTGTTTTTTTGACCATTCAATATCTTTCTAATCCGATGCTGCCGATAATTAAAGACGGCTGGGCCGGCAACCCGATGAAAGGTCGCTCGTTCATAAATTTGAGAAATAAAAAGACAATGTCCTTTATGAAGTTTCTCAAATGGCGCTATTATAAAA
This sequence comes from Methanimicrococcus sp., assembly GCA_009776675.1. The sequence goes on along the minus strand of WRNK01000033.1, from coordinate 8,896 downwards.
ACGCACAGCGAGAGGAGCGCAGAAATGATACATTCCAAGTTTCTTTTTTCAAAAACGAGTCTTTCATGGACGTCAATCAAGATATGATTGTTTGGCTTGGTCATGCTTCTTTTTTTATTCGACTCGGTGGTGTCACATTTTTAACCGATCCGGCTTATTTTAATTTCCCCATGCGGTCTCGAAGAGTTCCAACACCATGCGATATTGAAAAATTCAAATTCGCAGATTATGTTTTAATTTCTCACATGCATCACGACCATGCAGATCCGCGCTCTCTTCGGCAAATTTTCAAAGGAAACAGAAAAACACAGATGCTTGCCCCTCTAAAAAGCAGCAACATTTTAAAATATTTAACACACGGCAGCCGAAATATCCAAGAAGCCGGCTGGTTTCAAAAATTTGATACACCCCCGTCTGTTGAAGTTTATTTTCTGCCGGCATTTCATTGGTCACGCATGCATGCTTTTGACAGCAATCGATCTCTTTGGGGCAGTTTCATTATTCGGGGAAACGGCAAAACAATTTATTTCGGCGGTGATACCGCATGGAGTGATCATTTCTTTGAGATTGCCGAATTATTTCCGGACATTGATTACGCCATCATGCCGATTGGTGCTTATAAACCGCGATCAATAATGGGGGATTCCCATCTCTCTCCCGATGAAACCGTATTGGCTGCAAACGCTTTAAATGCCAAAAACCTGATTCCGATGCATTACGGCACATATCCGATGGGTTTTGAGCCAATCGGGGAGCCGTATCGTGATATTTGTAAAATGAAAGAATACGATCAAATCTCATGCGCTTTAAATTTGCTGGGAGTCGGCGAGGAACTCTTTATCTAATCTTCTTAAAATTCGGGAATTTCAAAAATGGAAAAACAAAACATTCAACACATTCTTTCAGACATGGACAACACTTTATTTGATTTTGTTCATGCAAAAATTGAAGCGTGCGCTGCTGTCGTTGACCTGATCGGAGATGGTGACCCGATTGAAATGCTGTCTTATTTTTTGCGCGGGATTTACGGTTTTGAAAATTTGGAAAATATTGAAGATTATCTCAAAGATAAAAAGGCCTTTTCAAATGATTTTTTCAGTGAATGCTGCGCTGTTTATGAACATGAAAAAGTTGAAAACGTCTCCCTCTATGACGGTGTGACCGAAACGGTCACGTCTTTAAAAGAGATGGGCTGCTCCTTTGTCATTGTCACAGATGCGGACACCAAAAACGCTCAAAAAAGGTTGAAAAAAGTCGGTTTAGACAAGCACGTTGATGATTTAATTACTTTTGATATGTCCGGTTTGAAAAAACCCAATCCGGGCGTTTTTCATTACGCACTTCAACGCTCCAATGCCATCCCCGAAACATCTCTTTTTATCGGAGACAGTTTACGCCGCGACATCGCGCCCGCCAAAAAAATCGGGATGATCACCGCTTATGCCGCCTATGGCGACCGAAACGATCATGACCGTTCTTTCTCTTTTGATCCCGATTATAAATTAAATCATATTTCTGAAGTTTTGCAGATTATTCGGGAACGAAACAATTCAATTGTTTGATTTTGCCGTTTTTGATTTCACAGTTTTTGGTTTTATTCGATTTTACGGCTCTGCCCCATTTTCCAATTCAATTTCTATCAGCCGTTTTTTAAGAATAGCTAATCCTTCTTTGTCTCTTTTTCGGCCACATCTATGAATCAGATTGAAATGATGGCGAATGTGATCGATATAGGTCGGATTTTTGGTTTTTTCATAACGCGTCATATGAACACAAGCATCAATAACAGAATTAAACCCTCGATTTATGAGTTTTCCGCCATCCTCATCTCTAATTTTTCCAAAAAGAACGGGCTCAATATCAATAATGGTCGTATCATCCGATTCCGTTTTGGACAAACATTTGAAAATGACATATCGGTTGGCTTCTTTTAATATCGGTATATTTTCGGCGGCAGTTTCAATGGTCGTTTCAGCGGCAGTTTTCGAGGAAGTTGCAATCGGTTTATTTGCTGCCGTTTTTTCTTCAACCAAAACGGTTGAAAAATGCTCATCTTCCAAATCATAAAATGTTGACGTTGCATACAAAACAGCATCATCCGTAATGTTTGCGGCAAAGTATTCTTCCGTCATTAAATTTCGGCGGGTATTGGTTCCTTTAAACAAATGAAGAAACAATTTATTATTTTTCCAAATAATTCCAATTGGAGCAGCATTATATTTTTTTTCAGGCTTGTCGATTGCATTTTTTGTCGTTAATATGATTTCGGAAATTCCTTCGGATATGCCGTATCCTTTCATTTTTTCCAAGTTTTCTTTTGTTTCTTCCAAAACCATCACCGCTTTAACATCATCATCGCTTTAGCATCATCATCGCTTTAGCATCATCATCGCTTTAGCATCATCATCGCTTTAGCATCATCATTGACTTAAAATCATCATTGATTTAAATTGCCATCCCGTCTAATAAAGATATAAAGATACCGGCTGCCGCAATATCTGCCAAAGACCCCGGATTTATTTTGTCTTTTTGCATTTTCCGATCCAATTGCTGAATTTTTGGAATCATTTTTATTAAATTTCTTTTGCCGTTATCTTTTTTGATGATCTTTGAGGCTTTCATTCGTATCTTTGAGGCTTTTTTCTGATTGAATTTTGTCATGATAAACGTATCTTCAAATTCGGCAAGAAACTCCATAAATGTATAGACAACAGCGCTGTTTATAAAACTACCATAACATTTTTTCGGGTTTTTTTCAAAGAAGCGTTTGTTTTCAATCAGTTTTTTGGAAAAAAGGGCTGATTTTTCAAAACCGGTCACCCATTCTTTCGCAATCATGTCTCTTTGAGCACCCCTTTTCATTAAATCAAAAAGCGATGTTTTTAGAGATTGAATATTTTCGACTGCATTTGAATTTGTTAAATCGAATGCTTTTGAATTTGTTGAATCCAACGTTTTTGAATTTGTTAAATTTGACGATTTTGAATTTGCAAATATTGTTTTATTTTCACTTCGCCCATTTCCGATTTTTTGAACTGAAACATTCGACATTTCAAAAGCTTTGTAAAAACCAATTGCGTCTTCAACTGTTGTTTTTTTACAAATGTCGGCGGCTTTTTCAATGACTTTTTTGGCGGTTTTTTCGCTGCTGTTTCCTTTTTCATCATTGAATACCAACCCTGCCGCCATTGAAAGCGGCAAAAGTAAAATCAGTGTTCCAAAATGAGTGTTTCCGCCGCTTTGGAAACATTGGCTTTTTAAAACAGCCTCATAAAAAAGCGATCCGAAGTCATTTGTTTTTGAATCGGAGTGGGGGGCTTTTAGAAAAACGGATATCGCCGATAAAGCCGATATTAAAAAATGTTCAAAAGTTGTTTCTTTAAAATCTTTCAATCGGTGAACATTTCCCGGTTTTGGGTAAGAGGAAACTTCCAAACTCATCGCAGTCGCTGCGAACATGGCAATTTTTTCTTCATTTGCAGTTGTGTTTGTTTTCATTGAATTTTCCTGCCTTTAATTGGTTGTTCTTAAATTCCGAATCAAATCACTTTTTTCTTTTCAATCTGATTTAATAATTTTTCCGAATCAAACCGCTTTTTTCTTTTCAATCTGATCTAATAATTTTTCCGACAAATCCTTTTTTAATTGCATATATTCAACGCCGGTAAGACCAATCTGTGCTAAAGAGCCGTCTCTGTAGTAGCATGGTTTTGTGAGTTTACAGCACCAAATAAAGCTTCCAAAACACGTTTCTTTTCCATGTTCCAAAGGCGTTCCTTTTGCACTTTGCTGTTTTAATTGAATGAATTCTTGCGGCGAAAAGCCGATTTCTTTGACTTTATAAAGCAATTTGCAATTTTTCACAGGCGGGCAGCAGAATGTGAGTCCTCTGTTATCACCATTTTTGCAAATGTGTTTGGGGGAATTATACCAACCCGTTTCTTTTTGATAATCCTCTGTTTTTTGAACCAAATGCGGAATAAACTGAGCATCTTCCAGAGCTGCTCTGGCAACAGATACCATATCTGCACCGGATGCGAAAAATTCTAAAGCCGCATCAAACTCATCCACGGAATTGTTTGCAATCACCAATTTTCGTGTCTTGTTTCTGATTTTTGTAACGGCATTATGATCGGCGCCCTTTCCTTCAATCATGGCATCGGCATGAATCATATCGACACCGGCGGCGTCAAAAAATTCAGCCGCTATTTCAGGATCAACAACATTTGTTCGGAATTTGACAGACAAAACAACACCGGTTTCTTTTATTTTTTGAATCGTTTCTGCAAGGGCTTTTGTATCTTTTAATAATGATTGTCCCAATCCTTTTTCCGTAAACTCCGGCTGGCGGCAGTGAATATCAAGTTCCATGACGGCTTTTTTTTCTTTCAAAAGACCTGCTGCCTTCAAAAGAGGGTCAAGCGTTGCGCTTCTGACACTGACGGCAACCGCCGTGTTCGGGCAATTTTTTACAACAAAATCAATTTCTTCTTCGATTTGAGAAAAGACATCGGCTTTTTCAAATTCTTGGCGACCTCTGAGTACGGTTTCTTTTCCGGCTTCTTGTGCCGTCTCATCCAAATTAAAAGAGCCAAGAACAACCATGCCGGCATTTTTTGCGTTTTCCGCGGCAAACTTTCCATCCGTCACTCCGGCCATTGCCGATAAAACAATCGGATTTTTTATTTCAATATCTCCGGCTTTTAAGTCAAATAATTTATCCATTTTTTTATTCCTCACTTGTAAGCGTTACAAAAAAGTTACCCATTCTCGTTCAATGCTATAAATTTTCCATATATACGCTGTTTTAAAAATATTTATCGGCAACTCTAAATATGTAAAAATGATGTTGTAATTAATTTTAATACATTTAAACTGTGGTGTGATACTTAAATTAATAATTAACAAACTTTACGCCCGCAGGGGCACAACACGGGTTTTGTTCTTTTGAGCCCGATGAGGAATAAAATATACACGGATTGCGGCGGCAAATAGGGGCAGACCTGTTTGACGCTGCCAAAAAATTGAGGCGATGATATGAAATTTCGTTTTCCCATTGTGATTATTGACGAAGACTTCCGCTCGGAAAATTCCAGCGGTCTTGGGATTCGTGATTTGGCACAGGCGATTGAAGAAGAAGGTTTTGAAGTTTTGGGCGTGACGACTTATGGCGATTTGTCGATCTTTGCCCAGCAGCAAAGCCGAGCGTCGGCGTTCATTTTGTCAATTGATGACGAAGAATTTTCAGGTGAAGAAGCAGAGCAAACAGTTGCTGAGCTGCGTTCTTTTGTTGAACAGATCCGCCGCCGCAATGCAGACATCCCTATTTTCCTGCATGGCGAAACGCGGACGTCGCAGCACATCCCAAACGATATCCTGCGCGAACTGCATGGATTTATTCATATGTTTGAAGATACGCCGGAATTCATCGCCCGCCACGTGGTGCGTGAGGCGCGTGTCTACATGGATTCACTCGCGCCGCCGTTTTTTAGGGCACTGACGCATTATGCGGCAGACGGCTCGTATTCCTGGCACTGCCCCGGACACTCCGGCGGCGTTGCGTTTTTAAAAAGCCCCGTCGGAAGAATGTTTCACCAGTTTTTTGGCGAAAACATGCTGCGTGCCGATGTGTGCAATGCGGTTGATGAGTTGGGGCAGCTTTTGGATCATACCGGTCCGGTGGCTGCAAGTGAGCGTAATGCGGCACGGATTTTTCATTGCGATCATGTGTTTTTCGTCACCAACGGCACATCGACGTCCAACAAAATTGTTTGGCATTCGACAGTGGCGCCGGGCGATATTGTTATCGTTGACCGCAATTGCCACAAATCCGTACTGCATGCGATTATCATGACCGGTGCGATTCCTGTTTTTCTGATGCCGACACGAAACCACTACGGAATCATCGGACCGATTCCGAAATCAGAATTTTCTTGGAAAAATATTCAAAAGAAAATTGCGGCACATCCTTTTGCAAAAGACCAAAAAGAACAGCCGCGCGTTCTTACAATCACACAGAGTACTTACGATGGTATTTTGTACAACGTTGAGGAAATCAAAAAAGAACTCGACGGCAAGGTCGATACACTTCATTTCGATGAAGCGTGGCTGCCGCATGCGGCGTTTCATGATTTTTACGATGATTATTATGCCATCAGCACAAAGCGTCCCCGCTGTGAAAAATCGATGGTGGTCTCAACGCAGTCTACGCACAAACTGCTTGCCGGCTTGAGTCAGGCGTCACAGATTTTGATTCAAAATTCGCAGGATCGGACGCTTGATTTGCCGCGCTTCAACGAAGCGTATCTGATGCACACTTCGACCAGCCCGCAATATGCAATCATCGCCTCATGCGATGTGGCGGCAGCGATGATGGAGCCGCCCGGCGGAACAGCATTGCTTGAAGAATCCATTCAAGAAGCAATGGATTTTCGCCGAGCGATGCGTAAAGTCGGCGAAGAATGGGCAGAAACCAAGAAAGATGACGGTTGGTGGTTCAATGTATGGGGACCGGATGTGTTGCCGGAAGACGGCATGGGCACACGTGAACAATGGATGCTGCATGCCAATGAACGCTGGCACGGTTTTGGCGATTTGGCGCCGGGCTTTAATATGCTTGACCCGATCAAAGCGACACTGATCACGCCGGGACTGGACGTTGACGGATCGTTTGCCGATTGGGGCATTCCCGCAGGCGTGCTGACAAAATACCTTGCCGAGTACGGCATCATCGTTGAAAAAACCGGACTCTACTCCTTCTTTATCATGTTCACAATCGGCATTACCAAGGGCCGCTGGAACACGATGGTGACCGAGCTTCAGCAATTTAAGGACGCTTACGACGGCAACCTTCCGATGTGGAGAATGATGCCGGAATTTATTGCCAAGTATCCTGTGTATGAAAAAATGGGGCTGCGTGATTTGTGTCAGCAGCTGCATGACTTTTATAAAGCGTATGATGTGGCTCGAATCACGACGGAGATGTATGTTTCGCCGATTGAGCCTGCCATGCGTCCGGCGGATGCGTGGGCAAAGATGGCGCACCGCGAAATTGAACGGGTGATGATTGACGATCTTGAAGGACGAGTGACAGCGATGTTGGTCACACCGTATCCGCCCGGAATTCCGCTGCTTATTCCAGGAGAGCGATTTAACAAACAAATTGTTCACTTTTTGCAGTTTGCACGAGAACTCAATCACACATTCCCCGGGTTTGAAACCGATATTCATGGGTTGGTTTCAGAAGTTGTCGATGGCAAAGTGCAGTATTTTGTCGATTGTGTGATTGAGAAGTAAGAAAAAAATCAGGATTGTTAAAAAAACCGTGCTTTTGCATAATCATGATGTTCAAAATGTGATTGTGAAGAAGTGTTCAGATGAAAACCAAAAAGATGAAAACCAAAAAAATGAATTTCACGACTTGCCTTTTTGTTTTAGAAAATGAGAAAAACGATGTTATTTTATTGAATGAATGAAGGCTGGAATATCAAACAGCCTTCATTTTTCTATCTGTTTGGAGATGATAGATTTCATTTTGCTGCCGAACGGAGTTGAACCGTTTCTTTATTTTACAGAGGACCCGTGGCAGCATTGTGATTTAAATGAGAACGATCATTAAACATTGAATAGAGAAAAACGGCATTCAATGAATAAGTGTATCCTCTCTATATGTTTTTATCAATCTTAACAAAAAATATAAATTTTCATCCGTTCTTGCAATTTCTGCCAACGCTTTTTTATCTGTTATTTTTTCAATGGCGGCATAGCGTACAAATAAACATTCATCGGTTTTGGCAATTTCGATCAACGCTTTTTCATCGGTTATTTTTTCAACGGCGATTTCGCGTACGGACCCATACATGTTTTCTTTGGCAATTTCGATCAGCGCTTTTTCGTTGGTTATTTTTTCGATGGCTGCCTCGCGTACATATGCTGCCTCATCGGTTCCTGCAATTTTGATCAATGCGTTTTCATCGGTTATTTTTTTGACAGCGATTTCGCGTATATAGGCATACTCGTCTGTTCCTGCAATTTCGATCAACACGTTTTCATCGGTTATTTTTTTGAGAGCGACTTTTCGTACAACTGAGTTTTCATCTGTTTTGGCAATCTCGATCAATGCGTTTTCATCGGTTATTTTTTTGACAGCGGTTTCGCGTACAATCGAATTACTATCCGTTTTGGCAATTTCGATCAATATTTTTTCATCGTTTATTTTTTTGACAGCATTTTTTCGTACATTTGAATTGCCCGTTTTGGCACTTTTTATCAACAATTTTTCATCTGCTATTTCTTCAACAGTCATTTTGCATTCGCATTCATTTCCTGCTTTGAAAAGTTCTTTTATCTCTTCATATCTTTTATCAAAGTCTCTGCATTCCCATCGATCAATGAAGGTCATTACAATCCCACCATTTATTATTCAAAAAAAAAGAAAAAATAAATTTCATGACTTCTGTTGAAATCATGAAATTTTTGATTGAAGGTTTTTTTCACATCCCTCTTCTGCGGAATCCGTAGAAAACGGCGCCGACGACAAACACAACGAACAGAATCGCGATAATACTCGCTGCTGAAAATGTCGGGTTTGACATAAAGCTTTGAAGCGAAGATGAAATTCTTGTCGGTATCATTTCATAACCGGTAATTGGTGTTCCCGGCTCACTTCCGTCTAAACCATATCCGCCTCCTTGCTCTCCGTCTTCGGAATTTTCACGGCTGTCGTCATTGTTTGAATCGCTTCCGGAGTCATCGCCTCTGTTACTGCCGCCGATTGCTGCCAGACCAAATCCTCCCGAAGAAGAACCGGTTCCGGGTGTTACAGTATCCGTCGGCTTTTCACGTTCCGTTGCTTTTTCAACAGCTTCCCAGTACTGCTCTTCCTGTTCAGGCGTCA
>WRNK01000032.1 GCA_009776675.1 Methanimicrococcus sp. | reverse complement strand
TTTTTCACGGGGCTGTTTATGGCTGGTATGGGCAATTCGCAGCCTTTCTCCCAAAAAGCGGGTTGTGTTATTTTTGCGTCTTTTCCGAAGAAAGCGAACAAAAAGGCAAGAAAGAGCCTTTCCCGATTATTGGAACAACCGCCGGAATTATCGGATCAATTGAAGCCAACGCGATCATCAAATATATCGTCGGAAAAAAGGTAGAATGCAATTGTTTATTTGTATGGGACGGGCTTGCAAATACGCTGGATAAAATAGAAATATTAAAAGATGAAAGTTGCCCCGTTTGTTCAAAAAGGATGTGACTTATTATGATTGTTTTCATTACCGTTCTCGGCGGTTTAAAAGAACATTTTCCAGAAAAAACGGAAATATCCGTTCAAGAAAAAACCTCACTCAAAGCAGCATTAGCAGATTTTGCCGAAAAATATCACAAAAAAGAACTCCTCTTTGACACCGATGAAAATATAAGCCGCCGCCTCGTGATTCAAGTTAACAAAAAAAGAATCTCAGTGTCAAATGCAAGTGATTTGGAATTAAAAAATAACGATGAAATTGTTTTGTATCCGCCGGTATCGGGCGGCTGATTTTTTAATCGGATAAAACATACAAATTTTGTGTTTTTCCAATCCGAAGTTTTTTTTGAAATGTTTCTTTCATTTTCCTTGTGCTCATCATTTCCGGTGTTTTGATCTATCGTAGGTGGGAGATTCAGAAATCGAAGTGAATTCATATACGTTTTTATTGATTAGATAAAACTTGTTTTTCAATTTTATCCATCTTACCATTTCTTCCGGCATCGATTTGGAATCTTAAGCATTTTTCATTCATATACGGTTGCCATCAACATAAAAATCGAATACTGCTATAGCAATTTTTTTATATTCTCCTATTCTTCTTATGTATTATCGTTAATCGTTAATTCATATTTTTCAAAAATTCCAAACACAGTTTCGGGAAATGAACAAGACGAAGACAAAGAAGGAATCCATCAAATGAATCACTCCATCATGAAAATGAATTCATTAAAATTGAGATCGGCGATTCTTTTATCGCTGGCAGTATTGCTGACAATCATAATGCTTACTTTTCCCGCACTCGCTGCAAGCACCGCTGACACCATTGATGTGGGCGACAGCGTAACCGCAAGCGGCACAAACTGGACATACTCAGGCAGTGTATTTACTGTCACTGGAGATGTAACCATCACCGGCACAACAGGCATAGGCACAAGTTCTAATGGCAATTGCATATTGGTTGCACCCGGCGTGACAGCTGACATCACTCTTGATAACGTGATCATTGATGTGACCGGCATATCCCATGCTTGTGCTTTTGACATGACCGGTGCGACAGTAAATCTAATACTGGTTGGGAATAACATATTGGAAAGCGGAGAGAGCCGCGCAGGTTTGGAGGTTCCCGATGGTGCTGAGGTGACGATCGACGGCACCGGCAGCTTGACTGCTACCAGCACTCATTACGGTGCAGGCATTGGCGGTGCCAATAGTAACTACTACGAAAGTAAAGGCGGCATTATTACAATAAACAATGTAACTATTACAGCTATCGGCGGCGATGGCAGCGCAGGTATCGGCGGCGGCTTAAATGGAAACGGCGGCATTATTACAATCACAGACAGCAGTATCAATGCCAGTTGCAGTCTCTACAATGGCGCAGGCATCGGCGGCGGTTTTGAAGGCAATGGTGGCATTATTACAATCATAAATAGTGATATCAACGCCAGTGGAGGTATCTGGAGTGCGGGTATTGGTGGCGGCGGCTATGGTAACGGTGGCACTATTACAATCACAGGTGGCAATATTAATGCCAGCGGCGGCGACGGCAATGGCTACGGCGGTGGCGCCGGTATCGGCGGCGGCGAAGAAGGTGACGGTGGCAACATCCTCATCTATGGCGAAAATACAAAGGTCATTGCTAAAGGAGGAGTGGGTGTCGGCACAGCAGCAAAACACATCGGCGCAGGCGGCGGCACTTCCCCGGGCGCACCCGGCAATATATTTGTTGCTTTGGCATCGGCAAACCTGTCAAACGGTTCAGAAAGCATCGGAAACGAAGTGATATTTTCAGCGACGCCAACGTCAAGCGGTACAGTCACAGCGACACTGCCGGCACCGTTTGGCACAACCATTAATCTGCTGACCGGTCTTACGGCGTCCAAAAAAATGTCGTTCATCACAACACTCGAAACAAATAGCGTTGGCTTTGAACTGACCGGCTATGTCCCAATCACAAAAACGGGCGACGATCTTATAACGCCAAGCGCAACGGTTCCTTTTGCGCTGCCCATTTGTGAAATTGTCCACGCAGATTCCACAACGACTTGGTATTCCGATATTGGTACAGCGTTTGCAGCGGTGGTATCGGGTGAGACGATCAGGCTGCTGGATGATATAAACTACGGCAGCTCAATTATCGTCAACAACAAAATTGTTACTCTTGAAACCGACGGCTTCACATTGGAAGTATTGACTTCGGATCTTTATGGTCTTTATGTGTCTCATGGCAAACTTTACTTGGACGATTCCGGCGGTGGGGAGTTCAATGTTACGAGTGCGGATCTCTATGGTGTCGGCGCTTATGCTTCCGGCAGCGACAGTGAAGTGACTGTCACGAATGCTGCTGCGACCAATTCCGATTATGGCTATGCTGTGTATGCGTCTGATGGCGGTGTGATAAACGTGCTCGGTGGCGCCTCGGCAACCGGCGATTACAGCCGCGCCGTATGGGCCAACGGTACGGGTTCTACAGTGAATGTCATCGGCGACGTTTCTACAACAGGTACTTTGGAATCCTGTGTACATGCTGAAGATGGCGGAACGGTAACCATCGACGGAACAATTACGGCAGGCGGGACATATATCGGATTAGAATCAGGCACGCCTATATACAAAACTGCTGCCGAGTTCACCAATCCGCCCGTCCCCGCAAAGACAGGTTACCGCACTTACACTGATGACGGCACGAATGTCGTTTATGTGAAAGGAACAGCACCCACCATCAGCGGCGGTGCGACCTCTAACACAGACACCATTGATTTGACCGAAGGCTATACTGCCGGCAATACAAAGACCTATACCATCGGCGGTGATTTCGCCACGACAGGTATTGCAACGGATATGAGCGTTACCGGCATAACGGACGCAACGGTAACAAGCGCAGGCTTACTCACCATTCCCACAGGACTTACAGCAGCAGGCTCGCCATATCAAGCGGTTATCACAGCAAGCAACGGCGTTTCTCCAAACGCTGTCATGACGGTAACAGTGACCGTCGTACCACCTCCCCTCACAGGTACAGTATCCATCGACGGCACACCTGCCTATGGCGAAACATTGACAGCCAACACAAGCGGTATAAATGTCGTTTCGGGCGTATCTTTGGGTACACTTTCCTATCAGTGGAAACGCGGAACAGTCGATATCGGAACAGACAGCAATCAATATACAGTTACGGCTGCCGATATTGGACAAACAATTACCGTCACGGTTACGGCAGCAAATTATTTGGGCAGTTTAACTTCCGCATCAACACCAACGGTTGCTAAGGCAACAACCACCGGCATCCCCCAAACTATAGATGTGGATGCGGGTCTTGCAGATGATTACAATATTGACTTGACGACTCTGTTGCCAAACATCAGCCCGCTGACGTTTGGAACGGTGACATATAGTCCTGCTATTACGACAAACAGCGACGGTCTTCTTGATGCATTAAGCTATACAAGCGGCACGACGTTGGTCCTTCCTGTACAAAATGTCGCCGGCGCCGGCAATACTGCAACCGTTACTGTTACGATTTCAAGCGATCATTATAACGACTTTACAGCCATCATTACTGTCGATTCCGTAGCAGTTCCTGTAATATCCCTCACGGTAACCGATGCAGGCGGAGCAGCTACCGTTACAAGAGGCGATACACTGCAAATGTCGACGAGTATTTTGCCGGCACATGCGACCGATTCCACTGTTACATGGACGGTTACAAACGTCACGGGCGGCGCGACCATTGATGCTGCCGGATTATTAACTGCTCTAAAAGAAGGCACAGTGATGGTCACAGCAACAGCAAATGACGGCTCCGGCATAACGGACACATTCCAAATCACGATCAATAGAGCTGCCGGCGGCGGTGGCTCAGGCTTTGGATACGCAACCATTGTTCCTTCTATACTTCGATTAGAAAGCAACAACGGTACGAGTCCGGACGGATCCGTCACAGGCGTTACACTTGATAAGGTCAACACAACACTCAACGTGAGCGAAATCTTGCAGCTGATCGCTACAATAACACCCGGCAACGCTGAAAACACGGACATGAAATGGTCAAGCAGTGATTCGTCCATTGCATCGGTGGATGAAAGCGGAAAGGTCACAGCTCATGAAGCAGGCACGGTTACCATTACTGTCACAACCGATGATGGCGACTTTGTTGCATCTTGTACCGTTACAATATCTGACATGAGCACGGCACCCCCGACGGTTGAAAATAGAAACAGCATACCGGGTTTTGCGATTCTGACGTCGGTTCTGGGGCTGCTTTGTGCATTGGTGTTGTTTAAGTGGCGACAGATTCGGAAGCAGTGAAATATTTGTTATTACAGATTGAATGAAAACCGTTTTTGGTTTTTATTCAATCCTTTTCTTTTTTTTCAGATTTCTTTTTTCTCAATTTGCAGATATTCTCACGAATAAGATTTATAAACAATAAAGAGATTTATACCCCAACACGACGACGGAAACTTACTTTCAAATTATTATCAATTCTGAATTCTTTTTCGATTAAAACGATGGATTATCATTCAATGCATTCGTTCTTTTGGATTCGGTTTTGATTATGCCTTTATTGCAGCATTATTTTTTATATGACAAAATGCGGTTGCGGCTGCTTTTGTTATTTTATAAATTGATTGATGCTGCTTTCAATTTCAATTATTATTCATTCATAAATTAAAATCATAAGGAGTTTTGTATTATGGTAATTAAAATGGTCCTCGCTGACCCGAAAACAGGAAAATCATACAAATTTGATTTAGACGCAGCAAAAGAAAAAGCAGTTCTTGGCAAAACCATTGGCATGGAGATAGACGCTGCTTTCCTTGGTTTGTCCGGCTACAAATTAAAATTAACAGGCGGCTGTGATAAAAGTGGCTTTGTTATGAAAGGAGACCTCCCGGGTCAAGCCAAAAAAAGAATTCTCGGCGCAAGCGGTGTCGGTTTTGCTCCGAAAATCAACGGTCAAAGAAGAAGAAAATTCATCCGCGGCAACGAAGTTTCCCAAGACGTTTCCCAATTAAATGCCAAACTTGTCGTTTACGGCGACGCAACAATTGAAAAATTACTCGGACTTGAGCCGGAAGAAGTTGTGGAAGAAGCAGCTGAAGCCGCAGTAGAAGAAGAAGCACCCGAAGTAGTATCGGAAGAAAAAGCAGAAGTTGCTGCTGAATAAGCACCTTCTTTTTTCTTTTCTTTTTTTGTTTTTTCTTAACCCCATTTTGTTTTTTCTTAATCCTATTTTTTGTTTTTAGTTTTAGCAATCGGTATCGTTTTTTTTAAATGCCAAAAAACAATAAAAATAAGAACTTTCAAAAAATGAAAGTAAAACGAAAACAGGCAAACATTTTTAAAAAACAAAAAAATGAAAGTAAAACGAAAACAAGCAAACATTTTTAAAAAACAAAAAAAGGAAATAAACGGAAAATTTCCGCTTATTTTTCTTTAAATTCGATATCGCCTTTCTCAATTAACGCACTTAAGTCCTCTAAGCTGAGGCGGCTGTTTTGCTTTAATTTTTCTTTGGCGGCGGTGTGAACTTTATCAATGCGCTTTCCGTCTTTTTCATTTTGGAAGTCTTTCATGCGCTCCAAATAAATTTCCAACTCTTTTCGGGTAACAGCGATGCTTTTCTTAAGCGTGTCAATTTTTGTCGTTGTCGGCTTAATGAGGCTGTATTTTTCGGTGAGGTGGCGGTGGTATCCGTCGGCTTCTTTTCTCAATTCATCCACTTTGCGGTAGGTTTCAATCATTTCCAAATGGTGTTTTTGAGATTCTTCGGAAAGTTGCTTGATTTCGGCGGACAATTCATCGCTTCTTGTGTAGGCACCTTTGTTGGTGTTGTAAATTTCTTGAATCTTGTCATGAAGTTCATTGGCTTCTTTGGTGGCGCCGACTCTGTCATTTAAGCGGGTCAAACGGTCAAAGAGGGTTTTCTCGTGGTCTAAATTGATGTCACTTTCCAAGAATTTTTTTATGCCGTCAGAGTACTGTTTCATCAATTGAGCATAAGTGCCTTTGGATGTTTTGTTATATTCATCTCTTTTTACTTTCAATGCCGTCATTTCTTCTGCCATGGATTTCGTTTTTTCCATTTCGGCGTTTCTTTCAGATTTTAAGGCAGCAATTTTTAAGTTGACAGCGTCTCTTTTTGAGCGATTTTCCTGCGCGATGTCTGATAATTCGCGGACTTTGGCGTTTAATTCGTCTCTCTTTTTCTTGAAATCATCGCCGTCAATGCGTTGGGCTTTCAATTCCCGAAAAGCGTTTTTCAAAGCTTTTTCGTCGCGTTCCAATACGTTTCTTAATTGGTTCGATTTGCTTTTCGCTTCATTTTCAGTCATTTTGGCAACATTGGCTTTTAACTCGTTTAAATGCATGTTGACCATTTCTTTGTCTGCATTCAAAATGGCTTCTTCAGCTTTTTCTCCTGCGGCGATTTCATCAATCGGTTTTTTTCTGTCGTTTTTCGTTTCAGTACTTTCAACAGGAGTTTCAATACTTTCAACAAGTGTTTCAGTACTTTCAACAGGAGCTTCAATACTTTCAGGAGTTTCAGCACTTTCAACGGTTTCAGTACTTTCAACTGTTTCAGCACTTTCAACTGTTTCAGTACTTTCAACTGTTTCAGTACTTTCAACTGTTTCAGTACTTTCAACTGTTTCAGTACTTTCAACTGTTTCAGTACTTTCAGCGGTTTCAGTACTTTCAGCGGTTTCAGTACTTTCAGCGGTTTCAGTACTTTCAACAGTTTCTGTATTTTCAACGGTTTCGGTACTTTCAACGGTTTCAGTACTTTCAACTGTTTCAGTACTTTCAACGGGGGTTTCAATATCTTCAACAAAAGTCATGTTTTCGTCTGTCATTTTCAACCCATCCTTATTTCATTCCTTGCCAGTATTCTAAAGATTCTTTATGGCTGCCGATGCGTTTTTCAAGCCATCCGACTCTTTTGTTTTCCTGAATTTCGCCTTCTTTTACCACAAGAAGGGCTTTTTTAGAAGCGATTTCCTCTTTTGCGGCATTTTCATCTTGATAAGCTTTAAAAGTGTCGTCGATTTTTGCTAAAAGAGAGGTTTTTGTTTCAGTGTCTTTTTCTGAATTTTCTGAAATACTTCTGACATCAGAGCAAAGGGATTCATAAACGGTTTTTCTGTCTTCGACAGTATCGGAGCTTTTGGCAGACATCAAGGATTGGATACCGATTTTTATTTTGTCGGAGTCCATCGTTCTCAATTCAAATTTTTCCAATTCTTCCAAGGCATTGTGACCAAAGAGGTTTTTCTTCTCTTCATAAACACCGATTTGTTCACCAGCTTCTTCAATGCTTTTTTTCAATTCATTGATTTCAGTGTCTAGTTCACTGGAAGTGCTTTTCAACGTGTCATATTCAGACGAATATTCCGCAATCATACGCTCGTGTTTTGCGATCACGGCAGAAATTAATTCGTCGCGTCCTAATATTCTGATTTCTTCAGTTTTCAAGTCAATCACCCAAAAAGGCAGCAATAAATGAAACGGTTCACTTAAAAAATAATTCTCAAAAACCGATTCAATAAATGGTAAAATTATAAATTTCAGAAAAACAAGTTATTCCTCAGTTAATTTATAAATTTCAAATCCCGAAATACCTTCCCTCATACTCTTTTTTTTCAAGGTTAAATGTTTAGAAAGTTTTGAACACTTAAACATCCCTTCCTTGTTAGATTCTTTCAACATAAATAAGGATATTGTTTATAATTATTGTGTTTTATTAGTGATGAAAATTATTAACGATCTTAGATCTTATACCGTAAAGTATAAAGCATGGGGTATTTTCCCAAAATAAATCACCGATTCCGGATCAACAATACCGCATTCAATTGCACAGGCAACCGCTTTTTCGCCAATCAAATTTGCCGTTGTCGCATTCATCAAAAGTTCCGCCAAAACTTCTTCATCCGCTTCCGCTCCTTGATAAAATGACGCTGAAACACAGATTTCACAGCTTTCATTTTTGAGTCTCTGCCCGATCAACTCACGATCACATGCAGCCACCATGAAATTTTTACCGGTTTTGTAGGTTTTCACATACATAAGCGTTCCTTCAATGAAATCTGTGATGAATTTTAATAATTTGGAATTAACGATAAATCAACGATGAATCAACGATAAATCACCGCTGAATCGGTTTAATATGATCATTGTCGGGGAAATAAATGTCTCCACCACTACTCATTTTTCCTAAATACACATCCATTTCTTCTTTATTAATGCCGGACTTCTCGGCTTCTTTGTAAACTTCGGCACGGTTGGCGATGCCGCCGGCTGTTCTTCCGGCGATGGTTCGAATGATTTCTTTCAACAATCCGATTTTATCACGTTGCGAGTGGCTGATTCCCGACGCCATAATATCGGCGTCCAAAAGACCGGTACTCGGATCGATGCCGACATTTTTCAAGCACTCCATTGTGATTTCTGTTGTCCTTTTGGCGTCTTCCATCGTCACCCTGCTGCTCAGCCGGACTCTTGCACTGGATTCTGCCAAACGAACCAGCGCTTCCAACTGGCGGGCGGTGACCGGAACCGGTGTGTTTTTGCCTTCCCCTTGCTTTCTCAGGCTGGTATAGAAGTCAACCAAATGAGCTCGAGCGTCTTCATCCATAATAGGATAAACATTTCTTCGCGCATAGGCGACATATTTTCGAAGCAAATCCGGCTCAATCTCCGGCAAAATATTAACCATCTGCTTGTTGATGTATTCCTGAGTAATCTCAGAAGCCGCATTGTTGTTTTTATTTTGAATCAACTCTCCCGCATAATGTGTTTGGACAACGTGCGTTGCAATTTTTTCATCCATTCGGCTTTCGGGAACGTCAAGCAAAAGAAAAATGAGGTCAAAACGTGATAAAAGTGCCGGCGGCATATCAATTTGATCCGCCAGACTTTCGTAGCGGTTAAATCTGCCGTAAATAGGATTTGCCGCACCAAGAAGGGCGCATCTTGATTTTAATGTGGCAATAATGCCGGCTTTGGCTAAACTGATGGTTTGCTGTTCCATCGCCTCGTGAAGGGCACTTTTGTCTTCATCGCGCATTTTGTCCATTTCATCAACCGCTGCAATGCCCATATCCGCCATTACAAGCGCACCGCCCTCAATTGTCCAGCGCCCGTCGCCCATATCATCGCGAACAGCCGCCGCCGTA
>WRNK01000031.1 GCA_009776675.1 Methanimicrococcus sp. | reverse complement strand
CCTCATTTAAAGATATGATGACGAGGTCCATTTGTTCTTCGATAACATCTTTCATTTTTACCATATAATCCACCTGCAAAGATTCATTTCTATACAGTCATTTTTTGTTATCCTTTTTAAAATTTACCATTGAAAAGGCGGAAAAATGAGAAACAAAGAAAAAAGATTAAGCAAAAATATACGAATAAAACAATGAAATATGATTAAGCGTCACGATCAAGATTAAACACGCGCGCAACAGCATCCAGCAGCTCATCGTCGTCATATTCCGCTGCGTTTCTGAGAATTTTTGTCGGTTCTGCCAATATTTGATTGGCAATCGCATGCGTTAAATTTTCAAGAATGTTTTCTTCAAATTCGCCAATCGTGTGCTTGACACGAAACTTATTGACGGCAACGGTTTTTTCTTCTTCGCGAATGCTGTAAACATTTCGATACAAGGCTGAGATAATGTCATCGGCTTTTTGCCGCTTGAACTGTTTGCCAAGCAAAATCAATTCTTCATCAATGATGAACATGACTTTTTTGGCTTCCTCATTGCGCATTTTTAGAGTTTTTTCACTGATGACGCGCAAATTGTCAATGTTGCAGAGGGTGACGCCTTCGGATTCGCCAACAGATTCCTCAATATCGCGCGGATTGGCAATATCCACCATAAACAAGGGCTTGCCCTTCCTTTCAAGAAGCGCCGCATCGACGACCTTTTGCGTAATCACATAATGAGGCGCCCCTGTCGCACTGATCACGACATCGGCAATTTTTAAATAACTTGCAAAATCGTCAAATAAAATCGCTTCTCCTCCCAGTTCATAAGCCAAATCCTGTGCCTTTTTGAATGTCCTGTTGGAAATATAAATGCCTTCTAAATTTTTATCGGCAAGCGCCCGGGCAACCAAAACGCCGATTTCACCGACACCGACGACCATGATTGTTTTGCCGTCAAGCCCGCCCAAACAATCTTCCGCAAGTTCGACAGCAGCCGACCCGATCGAAACAGATCCTTCGTTGATATGAGTTTCCGTTCGAGCCCGTTTTCCGACCTGAATGGCTTTTGTAAAAGCCGTATCCAAAACCTTGCCGATGGTTTTTGTTTTCACTGCCAAATTATAAGCATCACGGATTTGACCCAAAATTTGATCTTCGCCGACGATCATGGATTCCAAGCCGCAGGCTAATCTCAAAAGATGCAAAAGAGATTCCTCGTGATCATAAAAATCAACAATACGGTCAACAACCCCCATCTCTTTTGAAAAATGGAACAAGACATGGCTTCCCTTTTCCGAAACAACGTAAATTTCAGCGCGGTTGCAGGTTTTTAAAATAACGCATTCATAAACCATTCCGTCTGAAATCAATTTTTCAAGCATCTCTTCTGTCGTTGCGGGCCACGCATCTTCCATTTCGGCAACCGTCGCCTTTTTGTGAGAGATAACCATGCTTGAGATTTCGTGCATAAAAACAACCATTTTTGTATTGGGATGAAGGGAAATAAAATTCGTATTATGATTCAAATGAAAAAGTAGTACTAATAATTGAAAACAATCATATGAATGTTTCCAATAAAGAATATAAAACGAGGGCAAAGTGTTTATAGAAAATATGTGAAAAATTCACAAATTGAAAAGTTTTTTATTCAATGAAATGATACAATATAATACATTTATGAGAAAGTTTCACATTTGAAGGGAGATATATGCTAATTAGATACAAAGTTTCCAACTTCTTATCATTTAATGAAATGCAAGAATTTTCAATGATTGCTGGGAAAACGCGCAATAATCAAAATCGTATAATGGCAGATGAAGCAACCGGATTAAAACTTCTTAAATTTGGTTCGGTTTTTGGAGCGAATGCTTCAGGTAAATCAAATTTAATAAAATCAATTTTGTTTTCAAAAATTATTGCTTGTAATGGAATACCCAACCCTCAAGAATTTCTCCAAGAATATTATTTTAAATTGGATGAAAAAAACAAAACAAAGCCAAGTTATTTTGAATTTGAAATGAAAATTGATGGGAAATGTTATGCTTATGGTTTTGAATTAATATTAAATGAAAAAGAATTTACCTCCGAATGGTTATATGAGATAAATAATGAAAATTCAAAGAAAATCTTTGAAAGAAATGTAACAGAAGAAACAATAAATTTAAATTCGAGTTTAAAAAATATAAAGGATAGAACTTTAAAAAAGAAATTTGAAGTATATACAGACGATATTAAGAATAATAAAAAAATGTTATTTTTAAAAGACATTTGTTTTAGGGATAATTTATTTGATAAAAAATATAAAAATGATGATATAGAAATATTCCGAAAAGTTTACTTATGGATTCAAAACCTTGTAATAATTGATCCGTCGGCACCACCTTATTATAATTATCTGCTAGATAAATCTGAGGATGAATCACAATATCAAAAAATAAGAAAAATAATTAAATCGTTTGGAACGGGAATAACAGATTATAAGATAGGAAAATGTACATTAGAAGAATCTGATCTGTCTATACAAGAAAAAGAATATATAAAAAATGCAATAGCTGATGCAAAAAAAAGAATAAAAATAGAGCCAATGAAAATTGGACCTGGTGCGAAAGACATACGTGCAAAACTAACAATTTCCACCCCTGATCTAAAACGTTTTATTTTTGTAGAACTAACAAAAGAAAACGATCCTATAGTTGTAAAGACTCTATCATTTAAGCATGGAACTGGTGACTTAAACATTATGGAGGAATCAGATGGCACAAAAAGATTGTTAGATTTAATAGAAATCTTCCTTTATAATGAAAATTGTGTCTGTTTTGTAGATGAACTTGACAGAAGTTTGCATCCCCAGTTGACTCGAAAATTCATAGAAGCTTTTTTAAAAAATGCAATTGATAAAAATACACAGCTCATAATTACAACTCATGAATCTAGACTTCTTGATTTGGAATTACTGAGAAGAGATGAAATTTGGTTTGTCGACAAAAATAAAAAGGGGGAATCTTCGATATATTCGCTTGATGAATATAATGAAAGATTTGACAAGAAAATTGATAAAGCATATTTTGAAGGAAGATATGGCGGAGTTCCGATATTTGAGGAAATATTTCCAAATTTGGGTGAAAATGATGAGAATTAATACACCCTTTGGCTCAAGATCAAAACCTTCTGAAGAAAGAGAACCAAAAAGGACATATTATTTGGTATTTGAAGGATTAATAACCGAACCCCTGTATTTTGAAGGAATAGAAAATTATAGAGATAAAATAGGGATCAAAAAAGATGTTATTTTAAAACAAATATTAAGAGGATATGGAGAAGATGGGATAAGTAACCCTGCTTGTTTGATACCATTATTTGAAAAATCCGTGAATGATCCGCCATTGGCAAATAAACTAATGGACATTCTGATTGAAAATAAACTTGTTCCATGCTCAATATCCAAAAACGATTTACAAAAATTATTACAAGGGCTTATAGAAAATAATCCTGAAATAGAGATAGAAAATGTTGTGAAATTTTTATTAAAAATCAATGTATCGTGTAATGTTGAAAACATTAAAGACCATCTTGAAAAACAAAATTTTATCTTTGAAAAAAATCATGACAAAATATGCATTATTGTAGATAGAGATAAAGGAAGTTTTACCGAAAAACAATATGAAGATGTGTTAAACCAATGTTCTGAAAAAGGATATGATTTTTATGTTACAAATCCATGTTTTGAATTTTGGTTATGTTTACACTTTGAAGAAGCATCAAAATTTGATTGTGAGGAGGAATATAAAAAAATATTAGAGAATGGTAAAGTTTCAATCAGTGCAACATACATTGCAACGAAATTAAGAGAAATAAAACCAGAATCATATAGTTCAAAAAACAAAACAATAAAATTTGAACAATATGCCGACGGGATTGACCGAGCAATAAAAACAATAGAAGAAACGCAAAGATACAGCAGCAATATCAATGAGTTAAAACACACCGTCGGCTCGAATTTAGGAAATTTGATAAAAGAGATAAAAAATTAAACTTTCAGCATTGCCTTTTCTTTTGCCTTCCCAAAATCTTTTGAAAGCAGCCCCCAGATTTCGTCATCGTTCATAATATCCCAAAGAATCTCTTGACGCTTTTTTTGATCCGAAACAACCGTTTTTAAATATTCCCGCATCTCATTTTGAAGCAAAATCATTTTTTCAAAATCGTCATCAATAACAGACTCTATTTTCATTCGGGCAAGTTTTGTGACAGCCGGGCTCTCACCGCCGGATGAAATCGCAATGAAAAGACCGCCGCGTTCAATAAAAGAAGGAATAACCACCTCATCTGCATCTTCCGTGGAATTGACAAGAACACCCATGAGTTTTGCAACATCCGAAATTCTTTGATTCATTTCTGAATCCGATGTTGCCGGAATCACCAAAAAGGCGCCCGAAATCAATTTTTGGATATCCGATTCCGATAATTTGGAAATATCTTTTGAAACAAACTGAATTTGACCGCCGGCAGCATACTTTTCCAAATCGGGCGTCAAACTGCGGCTGACCATGGTGACATTCGCTTTTTGAAGGAAGCGGCAAGCTTTACGCTCACCAACAGCGCCGCCGCCAAAAATAACAACAGATTTGTCCGAAAAGTCAATGAAAATCGGCAGATACGGATTATTTGAACGGGATGTCAACAAAATCAACTCGATTAGTAAATGTATGTCTTTATTTCAATACTTTTTTTACCTCAAATACGAACCCCTTTCTTTTTAAGCTCTTTTTCGCTGAAAACCAATTCATAATCCTCAATTCCAACCGCTTCTGATATTTTTTTGGCAACAGCTTCACATTCTTCTTGAGAACGCCCGTGAATCATCGTATACATGTTGTAAGGCCATTCCTCAAAACGCGGACGCTCATAGCAATGGCTGACATCCTCAAAAGAAGACATAATTTGTCCGACTTCTTCAATGCGCTTAGGCGGTACATCCCAAACACACATGCCATTTGCCGTAAAACCAAGTGCGATATGACCGATAGACGCACCAAATCTGCGAATTTTTTGAGATTCAATCAGTGAATTCAAACGTGAAACGACGTCATTTTCAGAAATGCCCAGCTCTAAAGCACACGCGGTAAACGGCGCATGCTCAAACGAAATGCCATCCTGAATGAGCCGAATCAACTTTTCATCGACGTCATCCATATTGATTTTTTTATTTTGAACGGGTGTCATTTGAAAGCTCCTTAAACACGGAAATTGACTTGAATTTTAAATTGGCGAATTGTCGGCAAATTCAAGAGCGGACAATTGAGTTCATTTTGGATTTCATGCAATATTTGATCCAGGCGCTCCTGCGTGGGTGCTGAAACGGTAAACCAAATATTGTATTTTTCGCGGCGCAGATAATTGTGAGAAACTTCGGGATATTTATTGATAAATGCGGCAGCCCGATCGATGTCACTTTCGGGAACCAAAACGGCGGCTAATGTATTCGTGCCGCCGATACCACGCGTATTAATAATCGGTCCGATGCGGCGGATAATGCCTTCGTCCTTCAAGCGGTTTAATCTGGAAATGACTTCATCTTCCGACAAACCAACCTTTTGAGCAATTTCTTCAAAAGGATGAACCGTTAGCGGAAAATCCAGCTGAATTAAATTGATGATCTGCCGATCAAACACGTCAAGATCGACTTTTTTAGAAGGGGAAGACTCTGTCATTTTAAAACACCTTTAACACGAACACCTTTAATGCCTTTAACATTTTTAATAATCCGCCGGATAATAAGAACATAAAGGTTCTTCTTCCATATAATCTCCTGTCTCATGATAAGCACGTGCACGACAGCCGCCGCAAACTGTTTTATATTCACAGGCGCCGCATTTTCCCTTGTAAGCGGCATAATTGCGCAAGTCGTTGAAAACCTTGGCATTTTCCCAAATTTCTTTAAAAGATTGATGGCGCACGTTTCCGGCAGAAACGGGCAAATATCCGCAAGGATTGACTTCGCCAATACTGGAAATAAATCCAAACGAAATGCCGCCCAAACATCCTTTTGTCATGGCGTCTAAGCCATGTGTTTTGGGTGTAACGGCGATTCCTTCTTTTTTTGCATTCTGCCGCAAAATTCTAAAATAATGCGGTGCACATGTCGGCCGAATTTGAAGATCGGTTTTTTTGGAGATATCATAAAGCCAGCCGAGTGATTTTTCATATTCTTCGGGCGTGATTTCAAATTCCGTTAACTCCGCACCGCGCCCCGTTGGAACCAAAAAGAAAAAGTGATGAGCAGCTGCACCGATTTCTTTTGCAAATTGATGAACATCGTCCAACTCATGCAAATTAAAGCGAGAAACCGTTGTGTTGATTTGAAATTCAACACCGGCTTTCTTTAAATTTTCAATGCCTTTCATGGAATCAACAAAGCAGCCGGAAATACATCGGAATGTGTCGTGTGTCTTTTCACGCCCGTCCAAGCTGATGCTGACACGCTGAATGCCGGCAGCTTTTATTTTTTGAGCAACATCCTCTGTAATCAATGTTCCGTTTGTTGCCAAAGTCATCCGAAATCCCAAATCTGTCCCATACTTTGCGATTTCAAAAATATCGGGACGCATGAGCGGTTCTCCGCCGCTTAAAATAATAATTGGCGTTCCTGTCTTTTTTATTTGTTCCAGCAGCTTTTTGGCTTCGGTTGTTGTCAGTTCGCCGGCAGCTGAATTTAGAGTTGACGATCCGCGGCAGTGTTTACATTTTAAATTGCAGGCAGCTGTTGTTTCCCAAGCCAAAATTCTTGGGGGGCGTACACCACTCTCTTTTTCTTTGACGTCAGAAACAGATTTTTCCTGCCCGTGACGGCATTCGGACATATTTTCAGAAGTCGGATGTCCGGAGGGATAGTGTTCTGAATGTGCTGAAGGATGTGTCATAATAATTTCACCGTTTTTTTAATTTAATTTTCGATAAAGGTAAAGCGTTTTTTAATTTAATCTTTCAATTGCAAAGCCTTTTGGCGCATCAGATGA
Organism: Methanimicrococcus sp.; assembly: GCA_009776675.1. Next base: position 2,541 of record WRNK01000031.1, on the reverse strand, counting down.
TCTAAAATAACAATTGCCGCCATGGCTTCTCCGACCGGAACAAAACGCGGTGCAATAACAGGATCGTGCCGTCCGTGAATAACAATTTCGGTATCCTTTTTTTTCTTCAAATCGACTGTTTTTTGGGGCACGGAAACGGATGGAGTGGGTTTGACGGCAGCTCTGAACCGAATGAGACCGCCTGTTGTTATGCCGCCCAAAATACCGCCGGCATGATTTGTTTTTGTCTGAACGGTGCTGCCGTTCATTTCAAAAGCATCGTTAAATTCAGATCCGCTGCAGCTCGCCGCTTTAAATCCGTCTCCGATTTCAAACCCTTTGACGGCGCCGATACTCATAATTGCCTTTGCCAAATCCGCATCAAACTTATCAAAAACAGGTTCTCCAAGACCTGCAGGAACACCGCGAATCAAACCTTCAACAAGTCCGCCGACAGAATTGCCTTTTTCTTTGGCAGCAAGAACTTCTTTTTCCATCAATTCCGCCGCCTTAAGATCGGCACAGCGAACACTGTTTTTAGAAATATTTTGAGAAATGTCATCAAAAGAAAGCGCGTTCAAAACGTGAGGGTCAGCCTGAACATGACCGATTTGAACGACATGGCAAACCACATCAATCCCGAATTTTTGAAGAATTTTTTTGGCAACGGCGCCGGCTGCAACTCTGCCGACCGTTTCTCTGCCGGAGCTTCGCCCGCCACCGCGATGATCATAAATGCCAAACTTGGTTTTGAATCCGAAATCAGCGTGTCCCGGACGTGGCGTATCACAAATCGCATCGTAAGCGGAAGAATCGTGATCCGCGTTGCGCACAATTAAACTGATCGGCGTTCCCGTTGTTTTGCCTTCAAAAACGCCTGAGAGAATTTCAACCGTATCCGATTCAAGGCGGGAAGATGAAACAGCATTTTGACCGGGCTTTCGGCGATCCAGTTCTTTTTGAATATCCGCCTCAGACAGCAAGACATTTGGAAGAGCGCCGTCAATAACGACGCCTACGGCTTTGCCGTGAGATTCTCCCCACGTTGTGACTTGAAACAGTTTTCCAAAAGTATTACCGGACATTTTTGTTCACCAAAAAAATGAGTTGTTCAGTTTTAAAATTTAAGACTATATTTATTTTTCCAAACGCAAACATTTTAAATGATACTTTGGACTTAAAGAGTTTATTCAAAAGTAAACAGAGTGCTGATTGAAGCGTTGAAACTGTCTGTTGGCAAACAAATTATTCAAAAATACAATCCTATGAAATGTAAGTTATGCCAAAAGAATGAAAATAGATCATTTTTCAAACGCAAAATACGAATCAATCGCTTATATGGGCAGTCGCCAAAAGGCGGTTGATAAAACGGTTCCAACTTAAAAAAATATAGAAATGATTTTAATTGATTCTTTTTCTTCCGGTAAGTGGACTAAATACCGTTGCACTCGGGCTTCTTCGTGTATAATCAATTGTAGTTTCCCTGCTGCTATCGGTTTTTGATTTAGAATCAACAACTTCCTCAGTTTTTTGAGCTTTTTTCATACAATTCCCTCCAATGTATTAATTATGCTGCCAAAGACAAATCCTAAAGAATATAAAGTGTGCCTAAAAGAGCAACCAGACATAGAGATATAAGAAGTAATATGTGTGCTCCGAATATATATCTATCTCTTCTATCATTTTTTTGTCTTCTCAATATATGAATCTGATCTAAATTCGCAAGGTATAACTCTTCAAGAGGAATTCCTTCTTTCAAAGCATTTGTGTATTCTTTATCTGTTTCGTGTATCGTCCCCGCATCAAATTGTTGAAAAGCGGTGTGTTGTGTCTGAGCAACACAGTAAAGACAAAGCAATAAACATACACCGGCGGAACCGAGGAGAAGAATCAAACGACAGTTATTCAACAAAAAGATATCTGATTGAAGAACATATAACGCTATCAATGAGCAAATTGATATTATCGTTAGAATTGTATAAGATTGCCGAGCTAAACTTTTCTCTCTATTGTCTTCGTTTTGGAATCCTAAATCGCCGACCTATTTTAACTGGCAATAAAATTTAGCATCTCGCTCTACTTTCTTTTTTTCGTTAATTTCTTCCATTTGAATATCCCCTTCTTCCTTATGCATCGTTTTTTGATTTTGATTTTCTTCTTCTTTTCTAATGTTCATAACTCTATACACTCCCACCTATACGTTTTTATCAACCCGATTTTTTTCATTTCCGTAAACGATTCTCCTTTTTTTCATTTTTTCGTTTTTCCATTCGTTTTTTGGGAAAAGAGATATTGCAAAACAGTTGTATTGTTATTTTTAACCATGTCTCTTGCCATTGATTTTTAAATCAATCTTGAATCAATCTTGAATCATAACCTCTTTTGAAAGAAAAAGGGAAAGCAGATAAATATTTTTAAAGAAAATCAAAAGTGATAGAATGAAAATTATAGAAAATAAATGTTGAAATTCAGAAATAAACCAATTGATTTATTAAGCAAAGTCAATATTGAAGGATACAAACAATCACTATTCTATTTGATGTCTTGATAAAAAAAGCGGTG
>WRNK01000030.1 GCA_009776675.1 Methanimicrococcus sp. | reverse complement strand
ATCCTTTATCTCGTTGCCGCTTACCCGAAAGTGAAAAAAATAATCCCCGGAATCATTCAAGTTAAAGGAGCCGCCGGCGGCATTTTTCGAGCCAAAGTCCTGCGCTCTGACAACCGCGGCAATTTGCGTCTCCTTTTCTCTCACGGCTCTTCCGTTCAAGAGATCCGTTTGGTGACAACAGGCGCGACTGCCGAAGAAGGCGAATTTATATCAAACGATTTAAATCGGCTGATACAATTAGAATTAAAAGAATAAATCATAAAAAAGAAAAAATGGTCGTTTTCACATGAAAAATGTTTACTTAGGCTTTGACCACGGTACCACATCCATCCGTTTTGCAGTCATCTCCGATGACGGTGTTTCAGTTCATTATGAAATGCTTCGAAAAGATGCAGGTGCCATGTCCTTGCCTGATCTTCAAAATCACATTGAGGCACAAATCGGCTTTTCTCTCTCGGAAATTACAATGGCTTGTTTGACTTATTCGATGGGTGACGGCGTCTCTGAAATTCAAAACATCCGCACCGTTTCAAACCGCGGTGTTTTAAGTGCGGAAGGCGTCGGTGAAAAAACAGGCGCCGGTGCTAAAATATTTGATCTTTTCAAAAACAGTTCTTGTCCGACTGTTCTTTTGCCCGGTCTTCACAAAAACAGCCCGACGGATCCGAGAATGACTTTTTTTTCCCACCAAGCCGGTCCTGATAAAATCGGAATTGCTTATTACGCTTATTGTCTCGGTCATCGCCGATTTATCGTATCCGACATCGGATCAAACACCGTGACGCTGGCATTTTCTGAGCCGCAGATTTTAGGCGCCATCGACGCTTGCATTTTTGCGCCGGGACGCCGGCAAGGTCCTCTTGATGTTCAGGCGATTCGCGACGTTGACGCCGGAAAACAAACCGCAAATGCGGCATTTTCAAACGGTGGTGTCGGTCCAAACCCTCAAATGCTGGCATTTTATGCTGCCATGGAAATTCGTGCGCTGGATGTCTTAATGAAAGACTACAGCTTCGAAAATTATGATATTTTAATTTCGGGATCCGGCAGCACCGATAAAGAATTGATTTCGGAGTTGCAGCATCTTCTTCAAACTCCCGTTATCCCTCTCGGAAAATGGGCGGCAGCAATAGGGTGTGCTGAAATTGCAAAAAGTATTGCAAAGGGTGAAAAAAAGATTTTCGGAATTGCTGTCATATAAAGCCGAAAATTAAGAAATTTCTTTTACATCAAATCAAGATATTTCGTCGACGGCAAGACGCGACATTTCATCTCACAAGTCAAGACATTTCATCTGCTTCAAATTAGAACAATTTCATCTGCTTCAAATTAGAACATTTCATCCGGCAAATCAAGACATTTCATCTTGAACCGGCAAAATATCTTCATTCTTGCTTTTAATCACTTCAATTCGGCGCGATACCGGAACTTCTGGGTCTTCTTCTTGATTTTTGTCTTCTTCAATATCTAAAATGAAGCTTTCGTTTTCTTCTTCATAAGTCATTTCGGCGTCTTTTAATAAAATCACATAATCCGCCGAGTTTCTCAAAGCGATTGAAAAGCCGGGCTGAATGCCAAAAATGATTGTTTCTTTGCCTTTTTCATTGGCTTTATTTAAAAGTGGTTTAAAATCGGCATCCCTTGTAACAATCGCAATTGTGTCAATATTAGGATTATAAACGAGTTCCATGCCCTCAACCGCTAATCGAACATCCACATCGGTGGAACAAACAATCGGCTCAAGACCATGGTTTTCAATGGCTTCAATCAATTTGTTGGAAGCGTATTGGTTAATAAACACTTTGCCGACTTTGAGATTGCCGTATTCTTTGAGAACATTTTTGATTTCATACAAATCCACATTAAACTCTTTTCGAATGACATTTGGTCCGTCAACTAACAGGCCGATTCGCTTTCTTTCATTTTCTTTTTTAGAAGAAAGGTATTTTGTAATGGCTCTGAGTCCTGTTTTAGTATCCGGCATATCTTTCAATCCTGTTTATTTTGGTGGTCTGTGGAAAGCATAATATTATTCACTTTAAAAAATAAAAATTATAAATAACATATTGTCAACACTATTATTCTATATATTGTTTTTGACATCTTAAATATTTCGCATATTACCGTTTTTCTGATATGGCTTCATCGAATTTGTATCTTCCGATTATATTTTTTGTATGCTGTATTTTTGGTTTGAATGTGAAACAATTTCTTTTTTTCTTTCCTTCTTTTTGGCGATGGTATAAAATTTCGCCGCCATATGTTGAAAACAAATCATACACTCTTTCAAATTGATCGAAATCTTCAAGCGTCAGTTCAATCAAATGTTTTGCGTCCCCGCTGACATAAACTTCTAAAAGGACAACTTCCCGTATCCTTTTGAGTTCTTCCGTATCCGGCTTGTCATCAAAATACAATGTTTTCCGAAGTCCCGGCAGCCAGCAGGCATACATTTTCTTAAAATCCAAAACCAAAATCGGCACTTTTTCATTTTCTTCCGGTTTCAAATAATTGTGGCCGATGATCGGAGGCGTTGTCATCATTGTCAACATTTGTGTATCATTGAAGTTTTGAGAGTTTTGAGCGTTCTTAATATTTTTAGCGTTCTTGCATTTTTGGTGTTTTTAGAGTCCTTGCTGCCGCGCTTTTTTAATAAACTTTTTTCGGAAGTAATATCCGATCCAAAGCCCGACAAACAATCCGCTTAAGTGAGCCGCATATGCAATTCCGGAGAATACGTTTATCATTCCCATCATAGATATAAAATCAATCAATGCAAAAAAAACGAGCATGTATTTGATTTTCACAGGAATCGGAATGGGAAAAATATAAACGCTCAAGTTTGGATTTAAAACGGCAACCGCTGCCAATATGCCAAAAATGGCACCGCTGGCGCCAACAACTCCGGTTTCCGGATTTCCGAAAATATAGCCGTTTACAATAATAAAACCAATCGCAGCGGCAAAGCCTGAGACAAGAAATGTTGCAACAAACGCTTTTTTCCCGATCAGCTTTTCCAAATATGATCCAAAGAAGAACAATGTAAACATGTTAAACAAAATATGAAAGAATGTTCCCATGCTGTGTAAAAACATATGCGTTAACAATGTCCATGGGTGATAAAGAATAAATTCAAAGCTTGTGTGCAATACCAAAGCATCCCACAAATAATAAAGAGGCGCATATACAAAAATGCCGACAAGCCCCATCATCTGCAAAATAACACAGATAATAATTATCACATAAGTCGGGCTTCCCAATATTTTTTTCCATAACGGTGGCGCTCTTTTTTCCGAATATTGATGTCTTTGCTCAAATTGGTCTGCATCATAATAATCAGCTCTTGGCGGATTGGTTTCTTTAGAAGCTCCTGATCCATATGTTTTTCCGGAATATTGGTCATCTCGTATGCTTTTTGGGTCAACAAAACAATTATGGTTTTGCCTGAGAAGATGCTCTGAGCAATACGTTTTTCCGCAGACGCCGCATCTTAATTGTGAAGGTTCTTCCAACCCGCAGGCATGGCATTTTGTCATTTTTTTCTCCTTTGTTTCATCTGAAATAACCATAATCTGTTTTCATGATAATTATTCTCGTTCCCATAAAAAAAGGTTTGTGCTGTCATGCTTCAAGATGATAAACAATTATTATTACATATTTTTTCATGAAAATAAAGAGTCTAACGCTGATCAAAAATGGAAAAAATATAAATTAAAAAAAAGTAAAGCAGACACGTTTAACATGTCTGCCAAAAATGTTTTTCATTTAAGAAATCATTTCAAGCGCATCGGCAACCATACTTTTGTAGTCTTTCAAATTTGGTTTGTAATGCGTTAAAACATTTTCAAGGTCTTGTTTTGATAGTCCGGTGCTTTCAACATTTCCTGATTCCATTTTTAAAATGCGGTCATATGTTTTTTGAGCGGTCTCAAAAATCCACATGTCACGGGTATCCGTATCTGTTTTTTGCATGTACTCGGGGCGAATGGAGAGCAATACTTTTTTGTCATCGGTTTTGAATGAGCTGACTTTTCCAATGACTGTGACAAAAGACGGGGTCTCTGCGGCGGCTAAAAATTGAACGGCTTCCGGCTGATATTGACCGGCGTAAACGACAAATGTTCCGGTCGGATCTGAAATTCGGGCGCGGTAATAGTCGGTTCCGTTTCCGATATTTTCAATTTCCGTCATCGTTCCTGAAATCAAAACGCGGTTTGCGCGCGCACCGGTCGGTGTCAAAATGTATTGCGGAGAATATTGTTCTTCATCCTCCCGATAGACGAAATCCGAATTTCTGAGCTCTTTTGCAAACAAACGAACAGCAATTTCTCTGAAATGTCCGGGCATTTAAATCACCTCGTCGCTGCATTCATAATTCCCGGCTTCCACGTTTTCAAGCATCTGCTCAAATTTTTCAAAGTCAGATTCATTGGATTCACCATCGGTTTTGTTTCCGCTGGTTTCGTTTTCGCCGATTTTATTTTTGTTTTCGCCTTCGCTTTCCTCGTTTCCTTCATTTTCCGCTTCAAGTTCTAAAAGGATGGCTTTTTTCAACAAAATGACGTCGCCGACATTCAGTTTTTTGGCGGGCTCAACGCTTTCAGCAATGATGTAGCGGTCGGTTTTCAAGCCCGATATGGTGCAATATTTTCCAATGAGCTCTTTTTTAATGACGTCATTGACACATTCAGGATCAAGTGTTTCTGTTGCCATTTGGATGGCTTCGTCCAGTCCGAAACCGAGTATTTTTTGGGTCAAATCACAGTTGATGATAACTTCACGGGCTTGTGATCCGTCATCCAAGACCGCTTTAATCCGCAAATCATATTTTCCTTTCACTTTTCCGTGTTCGCCGCATTGCCCTTTTGACATCACTTTGTTGCAGTCGGGACACCTTTTGACAAGCCCCGAACCGGCTTGAATGTCAACGACACATCCTGTTAACGAAAAAATGGTCGGTCTGACCTCAATGTCTTCCTCCAGTTCTGATAATTTTCCGATGCGGTTTACTTCAATTGAAAAATTGCTGTTCCATTCTTTGACGATTGCGTTTGAGAATAAGTATGATTTTTCAATCTCAACGGATTCGACGTCCGCTGTTTTCCAAATTGTAAAACGTGCGGTTCCGGTTTCGTCGCCCAAAACGCCGGCAAAAGCAATGCTTTCGTGTGTGTTTTCAAAAATTTGAATCACTTTTGCTTTCAAATCCGTCCAAAGGCCGTCGCGGTCAAGTTCCGAGACTGTCCGAATTTCGTTGACACGTTCGCCATCAACTCTTTCGTACTTCGGTATTTCTTTTTCAGAAGGTTCAATGCTTGTGGCTTTGTTTAAATCAACACTCACTTTTCCGTTCCACAGTTTTACAATGGTGTTTTTGAATTGGTATGTTTTATTCAATTCAAGAAGCGGAAGATGGGAATTTTCCCAAAGCATAAATTTGACGATTCCGCTTTCATCCCCGATGAGTCCGACTTGAGCCACGCTGTCATGCGTCTTTTCCCAAAGCTGAATGACTTTTCCCGTAAAAGAAACCCACGTATCCGCATTTGATAATGCCGTGATTTCAGCAATTGTTTTAAAAGCAGCCGTTTCTCTCAGCGGGCTGATTTTTTCTTTGGACAAATTGTATTTTTTCAAAAGAGTGTTGACGACACTTCTTCGCGCCTCAAGTTCCGGCACTTTGTAAACTGCCACCAATTCGTTGAATTTCGATGCAATTTCCTCATCGGAAATGACGATATTGTACTTTTCAAATATTTTTTGAATGCTGCAAACATGCTGCATTAATTCTGTTTCGTTCATATTTCTCATACCTTGACCTCCTGGTATTATTCGATTTTTTTGGGAGGCAATCTCATTTAGGGTGCCGAGGTATAAAGAGAGAAACGAAGCAGGGTGAAAGTATTAATGATCTCCTTCCCCATTCGGTTCTTTCAACTTTTTTCTTTTTTTAATTCGTTTTAAAACAAAATAGACTGCTAAGACAGACAAGCAAAAAGCACCAAGAACAATTATGGAAAAAATAATATAGAGTATGAAAAAATATACATCCGGCTGATTCGTCATTTTATTCTTCCTCCTAAGGACATATCATTTTCTTTTCATTTTCTTTTATTTATTGTACTTACTCATGTTTGACAACACAGTTGCCCAGTCCCGTAATTTCAACAATATCTCCGTTGTCGGGGCTGTGGATAATCATTTGCCCTTTCTTCAAGTAAGGCACACGCTTTTCATAATCTGTTGGAATTTTAACGGCATTAATGGCAGCATCGTTATTGAGGTTTAAAACGATTTTTGTGTTGATCTGCTTTAGGATTTCGGTTTCAATATCCTGCGGGTCTTGTGTAATCAAAAACAAACCGAGTCCTTCTTTTCGCCCTTGTTTGGCGGCTTCTGCGAATTTGGAAATAATTTTTCCCGACATGACGCCTTCAGCATTTGATAAATAGCGGTGGGCTTCATCCAATACCAATATGATCGGCGTATTTTTAATATCCGCATTTCCCGATGTGTTTAATTTGTTGTTCACAATGACAGTCATCATCACAAGGACAATCAAATCACGAATGCGGGGGGAGTTGATGTATTCCGTCGGGAAAACCGAAATCTGTCCCGAAGCAAACAATGTTTTATACAATTCCGTGATCGGCTTTGCGTCTTGATCAAAAACACGCCCATATTCCTTATTGAGCACTTTTCGAACAATGCCATCATAAGTGGCTTCATGAATCTTCTTTGTTTGTTCTGTATATTCGCTTTTCGTCTCCGGTTTTTCGATAAACGCTTTAAAACCAAGATAAGTCGATGGATTATTCTTATTGGCGGCTCTTTTAAAGTAATCTTCAACCAAAAGTTCCAGCCCGTTTTTTTGGTTGTCGGGGAGTCCGGCCGTTTCCAAAATCCACGGATTTTTTTTTACAAAAGCAAACGGAATGGTAAATTCCATTTGGTCGGCTTTGGATTTTCCGGCATAATTCTCTCCCTCTACCTTTGCGACAAACGTTTTCGTATTTTGAAAACCACCATATGCAATTTTTTCAGAATCAAAAGAGAATTGATCCGCCTCCGTCACTTTTGAATCTTCGTAGAGTTGAGAATATTCATCCTGCGGATCCATGATCACCAAACACGGCAGACTTTTCAATTTCGGGTCGCTGCGCAGCCGGTATCTGTTGCTGTCGGCTTCAAATTGACGCAGGATATTTTTTGTCAAAAACGTCTTTCCGGTTCCGGTGCTGCCGCAGACAAGCATGTGTCTGAAAATGAGCGGATCGCCGCTGACATAATCGTTTCTCAAATAGTAAGCAACGGTTGGCGGCACTTGATGGGTTTTGACAAGTTCGCCGCCGACACTTAAATGCCCCAAAAAGATGCCTTCTTTGGGGATATTTAATCCGACCTGAACTTTTTCTTTATCCAAAACCGGAAGAATCGGCGTATTGGGTTTTGGGATTCTGTCTGCCATACGTCTTTGAAGACCGCTTTTTTTATTTTTTTCATACAAAATGCAAATCGGATCAATGGAGGTCAAAAGCTTGTAATCGTTTTCATTGATTCGGCTACCCTTTTTAGCCAACATGCGCTGTGTATGTATCTCGGTTGCGTCATCCGAACTGAACTCCGGTCGATATTGAAGTTTTGTGACTTTTCCAAACAAATTTTCATTTTCATAGGGGATGATGACATATGTTCCCAAACGCACGGTTTCGCGCTGATCGGCGGTCACATAGCCGATAATTTTAGAGCCGGTGGGGGTCATTTCAATGGGCTCGACGCCGGCTGTGACAATGCCGTAGGCTTGGTCATTATTTTCATCATCTTCATTTAACGGTTTTTCATTTAATGGCACTTTATTTTGATCTGTTTCAATTTCAGCGGCTGCTGCATCGTTTTCATAATTTGAAAATGCCAACTCTTTTTCAAGTTCATCAAAGTCAAATTTTTGAGCCGTTTTATTATTTTCATCATCTTTTTGTTCAAAACTCATCGATATCTCCCCATCGGCTTTTATTGTATGATTTTTCGTCTTCAAACAGTTCTCGGATTTCTTTCTTTTCATCTTTTCCGATTTTGGCAATTGTATCGGCTTTTATAAGCGTTTCAGGAATTTTGCCGGCGGACAGTTCATAAAGAACTTTTCGGGTGATCCTCTTTCTCATTTCCTCGTCTTTGATCAGACCGTATAAACTTTCAATTTTAAAGACAAGAAAGTTTCCTTCAAACGGGACGCGAACCATGAAAAAAGCAGGCGTATAATCTTCGTCTGGGAATTTATGGTTGAGTGATTCCAGAACAAGCGGCGAATTTGTTTTAATTTCCGTATCATAATATTGATCCGGCTGCAAAAACCAGTTTGTAAAAGTTAATTTGAATTGTGCGGTTTCATCGGATTCCGGTTTCAAAAGAGACTTGAATAATTGTGTGTCTGTTGCCCACGAAAAATCTGTAAAAATTTTTTCTTCCTTTGCCTTCTCTTTGACAAGTTTTAATATCTGTGTCTCGGCAGGATTTTTTACAAACCCGATAACCGGCATTTTGTTTTCCAAGTGAAAATCGGCAATATCAATATAATTTTGAAGAATTTTTTGGGCGGTTTCATCATGCCGAATGAGGACATTATCAGACGCCACCCCTATCCAATACATCATCTGTTTCGGATAAATCGGTCCGTCCATTATGAAAAATCCGGCAGGGTCTATCTCTTTTTGAATCCATAAAATATGTTCCGATTCCGATGCGTAAATCGCATAATCATGAACAACCTGCTTGAATCGAATTTTTAAGAAAGAAGGCTCAATTTGAATCATCTTGCTTTTGCCAAATCCGTCATCAAACGTTTTCCATTCGGAATTTTTCGGCAATTTTGTGTTTTTGCCAAAAACATACCCCGCACATACGATTGTTCGCTTGCGGTGAAGGTCTAAATTCGTCGGCGTTGATGCGACAACGGCATGGCATATGTCTAAAAACATGCCCTTTTCCGAAAGAATCGGATTTGTACTCCCGCTGTCAGAAGCATATGTGATTTGAAACTCATCCTCTTCCAAACAAAGGCGCCTTTTATCTCTTTCTGATCTGAATAAATTCTCGGCAGCCTTGAGAATAATTTTGTCTTCTTGCTTCAATTCAGACAATAATTTAAAAATATCGTTCATCTCTGCGGACTCTTTTTTGACAGAAACATATTCGATTTCAGATGCAATTTCTGAGATCTTTTTCATGTGAACCGGTTCAAGAGTCATATTTGAATAAATGATACGTTAAAATATAAATTTACTGAAAGCGGGATGAAACTAATGTCATGTTATCAATTTGATAAAATCGCGAGTAAATCATTGAGAGATTTTATATATTTTGTATATCTTATTATCAATTAACAAGTTTTATCAATTAATATATTTTAATATCATTAAATCTATCTTTGCAAAGGTTGTAAGATAGATAAAAAAATTTATAACTTGTACTTTTACAACTACATGAATTTTATATAACGGAATATTTATATTTATAGGGGACTTATCATGAGTTTTGAATTAATTCGTTTGCCTTATGCAAGTAACGCTTTGGAACCTTTCATAAGCCAAAAAACAATAGAATTTCATCATGAAAAGCATCTTCAAGCCTATGTGACAAATTTAAACAGTTTAATATCAGGAACTCGATTTGAACACATGGAACTTGAAAAAATCATCAAAGAATCGAGCGGCTCGATATTTAATAGCGCAGGACAAGTTTTGAATCATAATCTTTATTTCTCC
>WRNK01000029.1 GCA_009776675.1 Methanimicrococcus sp. | reverse complement strand
GGGGTCAAGGGCGTTGCCGCAGATGAATGTCACATTTGTCAAGCCGTATTTTTCACAATTTTTTCGAGCGTGATCAATTTTAATCGTATCAATTTCAACGGCATACACATGCTTGCAGCGCATGGCAAAATAAATGGTCTGGCCGCCGATACCACAGCTGATGTCGGCAATCGTTTGACACGAAAGACGTGCTGCGCGGTATTTTGCTACTGTCTCAGGTGTTGCGAATCGGATGCCGTCAACATCCGATGACATTTTTTTCTCAAATATCTTTTTTTTCGTCATCAAATCACTCCAAAATCGGTGTTCCAAACACGATATCATCCAGAATCAATTCTTTTTCCCACAGCAGCTGACAGTCGCATATGATTTTATCCAATGTTTTGACATCTTGGCTGATTGAAAATTCACGAATCATATCGGCAACATCATGGCTGCATTTTTTACAGTTGCGCGGACCACGTTTGGCGCCGGCGCCGACCGGGTCGGACATCAAATAAAGATTCGGGTGCTTTGTTTTTGCTTCTCTTAAAATGTGAACAATACTCCAAAGCCACGGCGGGCGGTATTCTTTGTTTTCCCACAATTTTTCAACGAATGTGCCGTTTTGGACATTGCAGAGATTAATGGAAACAGTTTCAGCATATGGAGAAACTTCATCAATGCTTTTTTGAATATCTTGCATGGCTTCGCGCTCCGACAAAAACGGTGGCTTGAGCATGAGATATGCTTTTGTGTAAATGCCGTTTTTTCGGGCAATAACAGCCGCTTGCTTGAATTTTTCAAACGAAAAGCCTTTGTTGATGGATTCTTTTCGAATGCGGTCAGATGTTGTTTCAAGACCGTATGCAAATTCAAAGGGTTTGTTTATTGCGCTCAAACAGTCTTTTGCAGCCTCATCTGTCACAAATTCGGGGCGGGTTTCGGCAAGAACGGCAATGACTTTTTCATCGTCGGATAGACGTGTCAATATACGTTTTCGAACATCTTTTGAGATTTCGCGTTCATCTAAAAAGCTTCCGGAAGTGAAAATTTTGACCATCATTTTTTCTTTGTCTTTGGCACGCTCCAGTGCTTTTTCAAGCTGTGCCATTAAATCATCATCTGACGGTGCTCCGGTGGAGCTGTCATACACATAGCCGCACATTGTACAGCCGCCTTGTTTTCCCCAGTAGCATCCCGAAGTTTGAAAAATGATTGTTAAGACATCGGTGATCGTGCCGCGCAGATTGTCTTTTCCAAGCCAAAAGGCAGCCGGCTCATCGTAGGGTTTGGATTTAATGCGCTGCCGTTGGCGGATTTCAAGAACTTTTTGATTGAGTGACATAGTTATCCGGATTAAAAAATTTTTAAGACATGAAATGTGTATCAAAATGAAATCAAAAATAAGATACTATCTATAAAAAATCTTTTAGATTATGTTTAGCTATCGTCAACAAAATGCTTAAATATACTAATATATTATTTATTATAAAGTATTTTGATAAACTTAGAAATGTGATTGCTAATGACAAAAGGAAAATCAGATAAACCAGCTATTGCAGATGGAAGAAAGAATGGTCAAAGTCAATGGACAAGAAAAACGAACAAAAACGATAAAGATTTCAATGAAGAAATGGCAAAATTGGATAAACAAGCGAAGAAAATATACAAATAACTATAAAAATAACTTTTTTAGGTTATTTGTTTATGATGTCATCTACAGCATGCTTAAATATATTTTAATATATTATTTACTCCTATAATCTTAAAATGTGATCAATAATGACAAAAGGAAAATCAGATAAACCAGCTATTTTTGATGGAAGAAAAAATGGCCAAAGCCAAATGATGAGACGCATTAATAACATCAATAAATCGATTGAAAAAGATGTGGATAAACAAAATAAACAACTGCAGAATATCAATAAATCAATTGAAAAAGATATGAAAAAACAGGATAAACAACTGCAGAATATCAATAAATCAATTGAAAAAGATGTGAAAAAACAGGATAAACAACTGAAAAAAATGTTCCCGCCGTTTTAAGTTATTCCTATTGTATGTTGTGATTCGGTATGCTTGGGAAAGATCATTTAAAAATTTCATTTGCTTTTAGTGTCCCAATTATCATATATTTAATTTTTTTTGTTCTAAATTTTGATCTTTCGCTTTATATTATAGTTGTTTTTACGATGTGTGCCATTATTGGAAGCCTTACTCCCGATGCAGATTGTAAAGGGAAAACTGCTTTATATCAAGAATCTAAAATTGTTCATTTTTTAATGATACTGATTTATGAATTCATTCTTCGATGTACAAAATATTTAGCAAACCGATATCCTGACCAATTGAATCCGGTAACAGAAGAGCATCGAGGAATATTGCATTCATTGTTTGGTATTTTTATCAGTTCTTTCCTTTTATCTCTTATTATTTTAGTTTTAATGCTTCTTTTATTCTATATAACTGAGCTATTCTATTTCATCGATGTTTTTTATATTTCTATTTTCGGATTTTTTGGCTTGCTGCTGGGACAACTTTTACATCTTCTTGAAGATTCATGTACAAAATCTGGTATCAAATGGTTTTTTCCATTCCCCCCCAAATTGAGACTACACGGAAATATTGTTACAAGTTCTGAAATCAAAGATCGAAGACCAAAATATTTTGCTGAAACTCTCGGAAAAACGGGTGCAATCTCTTCTTTAGTAATCATGATTTTATGGGCATATAATTCCGAATTTTTCATTTATTCTTTATTGGTTGCTTTAATAATCCAAAGTTTTGTCTTTATTTACCTATACAGGATAGCTCAAAGTGAATTAGAAGGAAGTCAATGGCAAATAATCCCCAAAGAATTGAAAAAGAAAGAAAAGAAGAGTATAAAAGCGAAAAAAAGAAAGGGATAAGAAGCTGCCAAAAAATATTATTTTTTCATGAAAAATCATGGGTATGTCCAAAAAGCAAATACTTTGATGGAATCCATTCTTTTTTTTTGCCTTTTTTGAAAATTTGTGAAAACAAACATGATTTAAATCTTTCCATTTTTGAAAAAACGGCAGAGGGATATACAAAGAATATGTAGTTCAAACATGGACGTTTTATGGGAATCTGTCATCCAATATTATAAATGCAGTTTGTTTTAGACAACTATTGTTTTCATTGCAATCGTTTTCAGTGGGATTATAGAACTAGCATTTTTGGTTGGGTTGTGGGCAGTAAAGACAATTGCGGAACATTTAGGATTATCCGGCAATTTTTCATATGTTTTGTTTGATACAGTTGCAGTTTTCAGTGCTGTCGTATCATACTTCATAATAACAGTTATAAACATTAAATTGATATATGATTTGATGAGAGGGAAGTCGCTCTCAAAGCCATTGAGAATGATTCAAGAATTGAACAAAATACGACACAAATTTGATAAGGAGGGGAAGAATGAGTAATATAATAAAAACGATAGCTGTCGAAATGATATGGACACTCGTTTATATGACCGTCTTTTTTGCTTTCGCTTATTTCATCTCACTTTTCTTGGTAGTGATCGCCAATGTCGTGTTTGAATCTTTGAGTGTTGAAACATTATCCGCTGCAATAGGAATAACTGTCTTCTTATTAGTCGGAGCAATTGAGATTATAGCAGTTTTCAAAGGCGTTTTTTGGACTCCCATTACCGTTTTAGTCTTCATTCCTGTTATAATCAGCGGAATAGTTCGGGCAATCATTAATAAAACAACATATAGTTTTGATACGAGAACCCCCTCCGAAAATATAAAATGGAAGGGCAGTTTCATCGCCGAAGCTTATATGAAAAAAATATGAAAATGGACTTTTGTGACTCTCTGTAGCGTTTATAAAATCCTTCAAGAATCGTATCCCCTATGATTTGGAGCATTTTCTTATCTTCTTCAGTATTTCAAAAAATAGTTACAGTTTTGCAATAAGTGTTCCATCACATTCTCCAACGCTGCGTCCATTTAAAGCACATCAATGAGATGAGTATTCCAAAGATCAATGATGATATTCCAAAACCAGGTACATCAATGCTTCTATCATTAGAATTATTTGCCGGATCGTTCAACTCCGAGCGGTTTTTATGAGAATCTTCAAGAATAATAGTTCCTATGGTTAGAAACATCAGCTTGTCCTTTAAAGACAATTCAGACAATAAAACTTCTTTATTTTCAACTGTAATAAAATCGACATTTCCTGTATTGATACGTTTGACCGGATATTTTTCAGTCAGTTCATTCAAAAATGCAACCATATCCTTAGAGGAGGGATAGATTGTGTTTGAGTCTTGTATTATTTCAATATATTTTTCTTTTGACTCGGGCAAATCTGCAAATATCCAATAATTTGGAATGGTGTTCAAATCATCATCAATATAGATGAGAGTGTATCCTTCGGCTTCTGCATCAATACCTTTCTCCTCTTTAAGCCATAAAAAAAAGCGTGTAAACTCTTCGAGCGTCTCATCGGGTACACTAACACCTTGTAATTTATCTCTTGAATAAGCTTCGTCAATCGGTATGTGTTCAAATTCAATAATCTTTATAGGCGTTTCTTCTTCGTCGCCCATAATCGGTGCTGTTATAAAAAAACAAATGAGAATCGAAATAAGTATTGCAATTCTTTTCTTTTTAGAAATCATAAAATTTCTCCCGTTTCATACATCAGTTTGTAAACGCTATTTTAGAGTTTCTTCGTTACAGTTTTGCAATAAGTGTTCCATCACGTTTTCCGACGTTGCATCCATTTAAAGCACGTCAGTGAGATGAGTATTCCAAAGATCAATGCCGGTATCTCAAAACCGGGTATGCTGTTATCAGAACGATCATTTTTTTGGACAGTTGACTCAAAGAAGAGGTTCATAGTTTCTTCACGAACTGTCTCTTCTATGGTTTGAATCATTTGCCAATCTTTTTCAGAAATTTCGGACTTATTTTCAATTGTAATAAAAGTGACAAGTCCCAAACGTACATATTTTGCCGGATGTTTTTCGTCAAAATCTTTTAAAAATGCAATCATTTCCTCTGGAGAAGGATCTTTTCTGTTTGAATTTTGTATTAAAGTGATGTAATTATTTTTTGTGTCGGGGTCAGCTGCAAAAATCCAACTGTTATAAATACCTACCAAATCTTCATCAATATATTTCAAATTTATATCTGCAGTTTCATTATTCACATAGAAGTCAAATGATAAAAAAGTTACAAGCGCCGCGTCAGATACATTAATGCCTTGTAATTTCTCTTTCGGATAGGCCTTCTCAATCGCTGCTCTTTGATATTCATTCATCTCAGGCTGCCATTCTTTTTCGTTCATAGCCGGCAGTGTTATATCTGATATACCATATTGATATTTTAGAAATAACCAAAAGACGGCAGCACCAACATATGTTGGCTGATAGTCGCTTCCTGACATTGTTGCTTCTACAATTTGGAGCATTTGAACTTCTTTTATCGAAATTTCAGAAAACAAAACATCTTTATTTTCGAATGTAATAAAATCGACAAGTCCTGCACGGACACGTTTTACCGGATATTTTTCCTCAAACGCATACAAAAATTCGATTATTTCCTTTGGAGAGGGATCTGTTCTGTTTGATTCTTGTATTACTTTGTTCCATTCTTCTTTTGACTCAGACCAATATACAACTGCCCAATAACCTGGAATCATGTTCAAATCGTGATCATAGTATCTGTAAGTTGCCTTAGATTCAGGATCTATGTCTTGGTCTTCTACCCATATGTCCCATCCGGACATATTTTTGAGTGTCTCGTCGGGGATATTAAAACCCTGCAATTTATTTTTTACATATTCAAGAGAGGAATCGTTCATTTCATAACCCATGACCGGCGCTGCCCAGGAAAAAAATAAAAGAAGCGTAATGAATATTGTAAAAATCTTTTTAGGAACCATAATATTTCTCCATTTCATACATACCTCATTAGAACCTACTATTCAACAATAATAGTCTCGGTATTTATATATATTTTGGATTTAAAAAAAGATCAAAGGGAAAAAACATTCATCCTGACCAATTTGGGGTATCTGCGAAGAAAGCTGATATATCAATTATATCACCATCTCCGTTGCGTCAGAAACAATTTTTTCTCTTGCTTCTCTTTCTTTCGGACTTAGGCGATAGTATTCGACAGCATTTTCGTATGAGAGGGCATATGCATCCATACCAACTTCTGATAAGTTGATTATTTTTATTCTGGAATCATATTCTTCGACAGTCATTTCATCTAAATAGCGTGTAATTGCTAAATTAAAGAACAGTGATGTGAAATATTTTACATTTTCAAAATCAATTGTAATTTTTGAATCCTTTTTTAATCCATCGTTGATTATTTGTGAAAGAATATCTGCATCATCTGCCGAAAATCCATTCGAAATGTGATTTTTAGCTTCTATTTTTATTTTCATTCCTCCCTCCAATTTATCAATATTTATTTGATTTTGAATTATGTCCGTTTTTTGTGCCGGCATTAGCCTTTTTGCAACTCTTTCTTTAAACAATTTTTTCATGTCTTATCGTATCATAAAATAACTTAAAAACGTATTCTTTTTTTCAAAAAGAAAAAATTGATATATGATTACTCAAACTCAATCGTCCCCGGCGGCTTTGACGTAATATCATAAACCACACGTGACACACTCGAAATCTCATCCGTTATTCTTTGCTGAATCTTGACCAAATCGGCATATTCAATATTCATCGGCTCAGCCGTCATCGCATCTTTGGATTGGATGACACGAACAGCAACAATCCAGCCGTGATTTCTTTTTTCATCACGGACGCCGGTTCCTTTGCCGATAACAGCCGCAAATGCTTGAAACGGCTTGTATTTTTTGACAACTTCTTCTTCAACGATGGCGTTGGCTTCTCTGACGACGGCAATTTTTTCACGCGTCACTTCCCCGACGGCACGAACAGATAGTCCGGGACCTGGAAAAGGCATTCTTTCGGAGAGAATTGTTTGAAGCCCGAGAGCGCGGCCAACTTCTCTGACGTCTTCTTTGTACAGGTAATAAAGCGGCTCAACGACGCCTTTGAAGTCCATCTTTTCGGGCATGCCTCCGACGTTGTGGTGAGCTTTAATGCCCTTCTCAGATTCCAAGACATCGGGGTAAATTGTTCCCTGAATCAAGTAATCGGCTTTAATTTTTTTTGCCTCTTCTTCAAAAATTTGAATAAACAATTCGCCGACGATTTTTCGTTTCTTTTCGGGATCGATAACGCCTTTTAAGGCATCAAAATAACGGTCTTGGGCGTCAATCATCTGCAAATTCATGTGTTTGAATGTTTCCTTGACTTGTTCGGGTTCATTCTTTCTCATAAAGCCTGTGTTAATAAAAATCGGGTGCAATCTNTTTCCGATNGCNCGGTAGGCAAGCTCGGCACAAACAGAACTGTCAACACCGCCNGAAAGAGCGATAATGGCAGCACCATCAATTTGTTTTTTCATCTTTTCAATTTCGGCTGAGATAAATTCTTGAACATTTTCCATGGAAATAGCCCTCACATTTTGGTATTACATTTTTAATCAGAAGATGTTAATTAACATTTTGCAAGAGTTTGGTTTTACAGAAAAATCCAAAAATTTGATTGATTTTCATGCAGCCGATCATAACAAAAATCGCATTTGAATATAGATTCGATATATACTAAATAATATTATATAGCTGTTGTCAGTTATTATATAAGTATAAATGTTATGGGAGCAGGCGATATTATTAAAATATCGTCAACTTTTCCGATGGAACAGACTCGAAATTTAGTATTTTGTGATAAAGGAGGAGCAATTTGATTTTTCGCAAGTGAATGACTTTTTGTTCAGACTTTGAAATAAAAAATAAGAATTAACTCAGAAACAAGTTAAGGTGGGGTACCAATATGAAAAATAAAGTAAAAATTATTTCATTATTGACATTGATTACAATTTTAACAACAGCAATGGTTGGATGTATTAATCCATCACCCGACGAACAAGATATGCTTGTTGGACAATGGAATATCACAGACAAAGAACCCGCTATTACAGGCCGATCAGTGCAAGGCGGCGTGCAAGGCGGAGAACCCCTATACATCATATTTAGAGATAATGGAACTTTTTATACAGAATGGGGCGACCACAGCTATTATAGTGGTTCTTATAACATAACGAACAACACAACTGTTTCTTTATACGATGATTCAATTGGACAACAAAATCAAACAAGAACACAAGATCAATTGTATGCGTCGGGATATATAGACGAAGACAATACATTGTATTTAGATGTGTATATGGGTGACTGGGCTTCATTCACTTTAGAATTCTATAACTGAAACAAGGATCATGATAAGAATAAACAAACGATTTGGATAACAAATCTCTTCTATTCTTGTCATGACCCATTTATCAAAATATTCTTTTTTATGTAATTGAATATCATCACAAATTGAAAAATTTAAAAAGATTAATGATGCGTTTTTTCCTGTTTTAAAAAGATGACTTTTGACGTTTTTTTTCTCTTTTCCTTTTTCTTTTCCTTTTTCTTTTTAAAATTCATCCTCCTATCTTTTTTTCTTCTCAAAGGCTGCTTCATGGATTTTCAAACACGCTCCGTTTCAAATAAAAATTGGATTTTGCTTTTCATTTCCCTTTTCTCGATCATTTTGGCAGAAACCGCTGTTTATGGTTTTTCTTATCTTTTCAAAGTCTTTGCCGCCGCTTTTATTTTTTTCATCCTGTCATTTTTTTGTTATTCGTTTCGGCTTTTTGGAAGCGCTGATGGCAAAGCTCTCATTTTCATAGCCGCCGCTTTCCCGTTTCCGTTTTCGCTTTCGTTTTTGTCCGTTTCTGTAATTGATATTTTCCTTTCTTTTCCTTTTGCCGTTTTTTTCATATCGCTTCTTTTATCACTTATGCTTCCGATTTTTAATTTGATGAAAAACGGTTTTGATCTGTTATCCAAAGAAAAAATCACATCGGATTTTTTTTGGCTGGGGCTGCTCGGGTTTAAAATGAATTTGAAAAACATTTTTTTCAACCAAAAAAGATGGCAGCATTGCCATTTTTTGCTGCTTGAAAAATATGACTCTGATTTTATTTCCAAAAAAAAGACGCCGTTTGGAATTGATTTATCCGATCCGAATGTTTCCGATTATTTGATTTCTCTTCTCAATCAAATCGAGGTCGGCAGGGTTCCTCAAAAACAATGGGTCACAATCGGAATCCCTTTTCTGATTCCGATCACACTCAGTTTTTGGATTGTTTTTTTCGCTTCATTTCAGCAACCATTAATGCTTTCATTAATCGAATTTCTTCTTCGGAACATTTGACGTCTGTTTTTTCAATCACAATGGAATTCATGAGTTTGTTTATGAATTCGATTTGAAGCTCTTCCATGGCCGATGAAATGGCTTTTTGCTTTTTATCGGAAATCAAAAAGTCCACGTTGTCTATTTTTTCGGTTAAAATCAATCTCTCCAAATGATCAACAACTTTTGAAACCGGTATACCTCGAATTTCTGAAATTTCACTGATGGAGAGACCCTGTGAAAAAAGAGCCTGCGTTTTCTTTAAATTATCTTCCGAGACATCGATTTGTTCTTGTTTTTTTTCAAAATTTGTTGAGACATTTGTCTGTTCTTGCTTTTTTTCAAAATCTGTTTGAATTGCTTTTTGTTTTGGCAGCAACGGGGCTTTTTCGTCTCTCAGATAATCAGCAATTTCTTCCATAAACAAGCCGCCGTATTTTTTGAGTTTGATTTCGGCAACGCCGACGA
>WRNK01000028.1 GCA_009776675.1 Methanimicrococcus sp. | reverse complement strand
CGGCAAAAATAACTTTAGATTCGGGGTCTTTAATGAACTTGGATAATTTTTTAAGAATCAGTTCTTTCTTTTTTCCGGTCGTTGCAGCACGTCCGGTAATGCCGATGACCATTTCATCTTGCCAAACATCTTGCTGCATAGCGCATTGAATTAATTCAACGGCAACATTTGACATCACTTCATCAATGAGCATTTCCATTGCTGCGTTTCCACCGATTTCACAAATCTTTTGACCGATTTCGGAAAGCTTTTGTAGTTCGGATCCGTTTTGACCGACATCGCAGCCGATTAAAACAAACTCTTTTTCTTTTGCAGCGGCTGTGTTAATGAAAAAAGGACCAAAAGAATCGGTCTCTTTTGGAACGACCATAATTCTTAAAAGAGATCGTATCTCTTCTTGAGCTTTTTTTACTTTTCTGTTGGTTGAAGAAAATGATGAGAAAAGTGACGAAAACAAACTTTTCTTTTGTTCCGTTTCATCGAAAAATTCAAGAGCACTTTGTTTTGTACAATCGACATTCTAAATCAAAGCGTCCGATATGGCGCCGGCATAGCCGCAGAAGTTCCCGACCGTCTTTGCATAGGGTTTATCATTGTTGACAATTCGACCGGACAGCGTGGTTCCCATATCTAAGACAAGGCACGGATTTCTAAAATCAATCGCTGTGTGTTTTGCGGCTTCCTTTAAGCCGGCAACAGCCAATTCTCCTTCCATTTCATTTGAAACAATATTTCCGGCTGCAAATTTCGGGGGCATGACACTGGTGACAGAACCGTCAAAAACCACTTGATCCAAATAGGAATGCGGACGCAAATCTTCGGGCATTGCGAAACGATTTAAGTATCCCGTCATTTGGCGCGGCGTCAGGCCGGCATCCAAACATCCCGTTGCAAGTGCTTGAATAATCATACCAAGTTTATCGTCATTTTCAGCGATGAAGCCGGTTGAACGGACTGCAAAATGAACATCATCCACGGTGATTCGATTTTCAGATAAAGCTTGCTCAATCGTTTCTTTAATCAATTCTGCAAGGGATTTGATTGTATATTCCGTTCCCGTCACCGTTTTTCCGCAAATTTCTTCATCGTTTTTTGGAACCCGCATCTCTCGTGTCAGGCGGATACATTTTCCGATCACAGAAACCCGTCCCGTTTCCATATCGGTCGCTGTCAAAATACATTTTGTTGTTGTATTTCCGGCTTCAACGGAAACTGTGATAAAATCGGGTTTTTTGTCGGACATATATTTTTGATAAAGAACTCTTTCCTTTTATCTCTTTCCTTTTATTTCTTCTCTTTTACCTCTCTCCATTTACCTTCCCTTTTCTCATTTTTTCTTATTTTTTTTCATTTTTTTTATTTTCTTTTTAAATCTTTTTCATTGTTTTTTATCAATAATCGTGACAATATCTTGGTAATTTTTGTGTAAACAGATAACATTTTATTTGATAAAAAACACTTTAAAAATTGGATTTATAGCTGTACTATATTTCAGTAAAAAAACCTTTAAAAACCACAAGCGGTGTTTATTTAATGATTCAACAAGATGAAACAAAAAATTTGGCCTGGATGGCGCGTATTGCTGTTGAAGAGTCCGCTCTTCCTGAATATCAGGAAAAGTTGAATAAAAAATTAGAGGCGTACTCTCTTCTTTCAAGTGCTCCGACCGAAAATGTTCCAAAAACAGTCAATCCGTCTCGCTTGAAAACGGTTTTGAGAAAGGATATTGAAGTCCCCTCGATGAGCTTGGATGACGCTCTTAAAAATGCACCGGAAGTTTCCGGAAGTTCTTTTAAAATACCGAAAATTTTGTAACGGGGGAAAAATATGTCTGATTTAAACGCATTTATTTTATCTGAAAAACAAATGCCGGAACAAGTTCCGGAATCAAAAAAAGATGGATCGCTTTTTGGTCTTTCTTTTGCAGTGGCTGACAATTTTTCAACCAAAAGCATTGAAACAACGTGCGGCTCTAAAATTTTAAAGGGATATATCCCGCCGTTTGATGGTTTCGCTGTCGAGGAAATGAAAAAAGCCGGCGCCGTTCTTGCCGGAAAACTCAATTTGGCAGAGTTTGGTGTTCTCGGCGCTTCAAGTACAATCGGCGCTGTTAAAAATCCGTGGGATTCGTCCAAAAAAGGCGGACCCTGTGGCTCGGCAGCGGCAGTCGTTTCCGGCACAGTTCCGGTTGCTTTAGCTTCGGATGCAGGCGGTTTATCAAGAGTCGCTGCGTCTTACTGCGGTGCTTCTGCATTTAAACCCAGTTACGGTGCCATCTCCAGATTTGGTTTAATTTATACCGCCGGTTCCATGGATCAAATTGCGGTAACGGCAACAACCGTTTCAAACATTGTGAAAGTTTTAGACGTCATTTCCAAAAACGATGACCGTGATACAACTTCTCTTCCGGAAAAGTTGGATTATGTTTGTAAAATCAAATCAGGTGATGATAAACCTCTTTCAGGTTTAAAAATCGGCATTCCTCAAGAATATTTGCAGGGAGCTGATGACGGTGTTGAAAAAACGTTTTCGGAAGCCGTTTTAACTCTTGGAAAACTCGGGGCGGTTTGTGAATCCTGTTCTTTGCCGAACACAAAATATGTTCAAGCCGTACACGATATTATTTCCGCCGGCGAATCATCTGCAATGCTTGCAAAATACGATGGAACGCGTTTTGGTCCGCATATTCAGGCAGACAACTGGCATGAAATGGCTGCCAAAACACGAGCGCTTTTCGGACCTGCCGTTCAGCGAAGAATTATACTTGGCATTTATTTGCTGTCCGTGGCACAATATCAGGATTATTATGTCAAATCCCTTCAAACAAGAACACTTATTGTGAATGAAATGGAAACCGCTTTGAAAAAATATGATCTTCTCATCTCTCCCACAACATTAAAGACAGCTCCGACGCTTGGAACATCCTGCCGTGCCGGCTGTGACGATGAATTCAGTTCCTTCTCTGCGGCAATCGGCAGCGTTGATTTGGTAGGTCTTCCGGCAGCTTCCGTCCCGTGTGGTTTTGTTGACAAAATGCCGGTCGGGCTCCAAATCATTGGCGGTTATTTGAACGATGCTGCCGTTATTCAAGCCATGGAAGCATTTGAAAAGCATACGGATTTCAGCAAAAAAACACCAGGAGTGATTTAAATGGTTTATGAAAATCCTGATCAAGTTATGGTCGGACTTGAAGTCCACGTTCAGCTCAACAAAGCGGCAACCAAAATGTTTTGCGGATGTACGACTCATTATACCGACAAAGAAACAAACACATGCCTTTGTGCAGGCTGTTTGGCTCTCCCCGGAACAACACCGGTTTTGAATGAAAACAGTGTCAATTTTGCCATTAAAATCGGTTTGGCTTTAAACGCCGAGATTGAAAGTGAAACCGACTTTTATATGAAAAATTATTTCTATCCGGATCTTGGAAATGGTTATCAAGTGACTCAATTCGACAAACCGATTGTGAAAAACGGCCGTATTGTCATTGAAGGCGAAGACGGCGAATTGACTGTTCGCATCCGCCGCGCACACATGGAAGATGACCCCGGAAAATTGGCTCACATCGGAACCATCGACAAATCTTCGGGAACGCTGATTGACTTTAACCGGTCCGGCATGCCGCTTGTCGAAATCGTGACCGAGCCGGATATGCGGTCTGCTAAGGAAGCCCGCCGCTTCTTAGATAAGCTTCGAAGCATTTTGGAATATTTGGATGTCGTTGACGGCTCTTTGGAAGGTTCAATAAAAGCAGACGCCAACGTATCCGTGTATCGCGGCACTCGTGTCGAAGTGAAAAACATCTCCTCGCACAAAGCCGTTGAAAAGGCGATTAATTATGAAATCATGCGTCAAAAAGACATGATTCGCAAGGGAAACAAATTGGTTCAGGAAACCCGTCACTTCGATGAAGACCGAAACATCACGATCAGTTTAAGGGTGAAGGAGACGGCAGACGATTACCGTTACTTCCCCGACTTTGATTTGGTGCCGATGGTTGTTGCAGACCGCATTGAAGGCATTCGTGCCGCCATGCCGGAACTTCCGGATGCCAAACGTGAACGTTTTGTCTCTCAATACGATATTTCTGATGCGCATGCCAAAGGCTTGACGTCTGAAAAAGCATTTGCGGACTTGTTTGAAAGTGTGGCTCAAAAGATTGACCCGAAAACAGCTGCTTCTTGGGTTGCCGATGTCGTTAAAGGCGAATTGAACTACCGTGACTTGCCTGTGACATCTGTTAATGCCCCGACAATTATTGAAATTGTTGACATGGTTGTCCGTAAGGAAATCAGTGAAGAAAGCGGTATTGTTGTTCTTCGTACTCTTTTAGACGAAGGCGGCACCCCCAAAGAAATTGTCGCGTCCAAGGGTTTACTCATGGTCGGGGATAATTTCATCGAAACCGCCGCCAAAGAAGCGGTTGCCGAATGTCCCGATGCCGTTGCCGACTACAAAGCCGGAACGGAAAAAGCCTTAAACTTCATCGTCGGCAAAGTCATGCAAAAAGCCAAAGGAAAGGCTGACGCCCGATTGGCACGCGAAATGGTCTTAAAAGAACTCGAAAAATTGTAAATCAGAACCGGTTTCTGATTTCTTTTTTTATTTTTTCAAAAAAGCAATTTCAGAAGACGGATTTGAAGAAGAGATTAGAATGATTTGAATTGTTGCTTTATGCCTATAATGTGAAATAAACGACAATACAAAAAGAACAATCCATTAATTTTTAAAGTTATGTAAAATTGTTTTTTGTTTTTCAAATTTAAACCCATCTTTCTTTCTTTTTTCGTATCTTTCCGGAAACACATCTTTTTCAAATTCAACAAATGAAGGGTATGTTTTTTTCATTAGCAGTAACCCCCTTTATAATATTTTTGCAATGAAATGTGGATTTAATGCTGGTTCAAAATAATGTTTGCGTTTTATCCATATAAATCCATCTCCTTTGGTAATAGCGGCAACATCAACAGGACCGCCGACACTTTCAGTACCAACAGAAAATTTCATTTTAAAAGATGTTAAATTAATCAACGCTTCTCCTTCAAACAATTATTAATACATAACATTCTTTTTTGCATCCATGGAAATTTTGATTGATGTCGGCGGAAATCCCGGTGTAGATTGCCGCGGATTTTGNAAATANTGCTATTTTAAAAAAGTCGGGGNNGTGGAGCCTCTCGGCTGCAAATACTGTCCGCCGTTTCAAAAGGGATGTGATTATTGTACGCGCGGCGTGAAAGAATCATATCACGGCTTTAAGCCGCTGCGTCAGGTTTTGGATGAAACGGCAAACAAATTGTATCATGCAAAAGAAGGTGACATCAACGGTTTTGTCATAACGGGCGGTGGCGATGTCAGCTGCTATCCCGAGCTTTTGCCGCTTCTTTCTATGTTATCCGACATCGGGCTGCCGGTTAAAATCGGATATACCAGCGGGAAGGGATTTGACGGATCAGAAACTGCGTTTTTAAAAGAAGCCAATGTGACGGAAGTGAATTTTACTTTATTTGCATCCGATCCGGCGCTTCGAAAGGAATATATGCACGATCCATCGCCTGAAATGTCATTGAAAGTGTTTGAAGAACTTTGCT
The DNA here is from genome assembly GCA_009776675.1 of Methanimicrococcus sp. The sequence continues at coordinate 4,267 of WRNK01000028.1, read as the reverse complement.
CTTTTTGTAATGTTTATGCGGCAATTGTTTTGGTTCCCGGGGCAAACGACGGGGAAATTTTAGAACAGACGTTGTCTTATTTGGAAAGGGTGGGAGCAAAGGGCGCTCTTTTGATGCGTTTTGCAAATGAGACCAAAAACGGTCTGATTCTTAATAACGCGCCGATTATTCCGGGTGTTGTTTCTCATACGATTGAAAAATTTACTGAAATTGTCCGCAGTGCATCGTCTAAGCATCCGTCTTTGCGTGTGTCGGGAACCCCTCTTGAAGATCCAGTAACAGGATCGCCTTTTGCCATTCGAAACGATCCCAAAGCACTTAAAAAGCTGCCGACGATTACAAAAGAAGCTACAATCATTACAGGAAAAGCAGCGGCGCCGCGCCTGACAGAGCTTTTTGAGAAGCTGGGCGGCACCGTTAATGTTTTGGCAACGGACAAAGACATCGCTTGTCTTATTACAGCAGATGATTTGAAGAAAGCGGATTTGTCTCTTCTCAAAGATACTGTTTTCATTCCGGGGCGATGCTTTGTTCATGAAAAAGAAATAAAAGACATCCTGATTCCGCCAAAATCCAAACGCATTGTGCGCCGCGGACCGGACACATTAACAGCCGATGGGGAATTGTCAGCAAGCATGACAAAAGAAGAAATCATCGCTTTTGAAATTAAAATGATGACAGAACTCATTGAGCAAATCAATGCGCTTGGGCTGCCGCCAAAAAATGAGTGATGAAAGCAAACTTTGAATGTTTATGGCAGAGTCATTTCCTCTCGTTTCGGGCTGCTTCTAAGAATAAACGATGGCAGAATAACGGTTAATTTATGATTTTTTTTGAACGGAGGGGAAAATTCATCATGATTGATCGTTGAAAATTTATCCAAAAAAAAAGTTGTCAAAACAATTCCGACAAAAAGAAAAATAAAAACGAATGAATTTTTTTAAGCGTTCAATTTTTGGGGGGGTACATGAACAATCATTAAAAATGTTTTGTTCGATTTTCTCAAGTCTAAATTTTTTTATAAAAGCGTTTTTTTCTTTTCTGAAAAATAACACAAATCTTTTTAAAATTCTTAACCTGTGTTAATATCAGTCTTAGAAGTATTTCCTATACGAAAATATGAAAAAATTCGGTTTTTAATCTCAAAAGCTTTAAGTATAAATTTACGAATTGATAGATGGTTGGAATGATAAAAAAGAGCAATCATGTCTTTAAATTGCAATTGATTTTTATTGGGTTGCTCGCTATCAGTTCTTATTTTATCATCACCAATTTTCGTTTAAAATAAAGGAGGATATATCCGTGTCTGACACAGTAGATATCTACAGCGATAGAGGAAAACTCTTAGAGAGCAACGTAAATATCAGAGACCTTGCTCCGGTTAAAAANAAGGCGNTCCAAAAAATCATTATGGACACCAAACGTTCAGTCGCCGTTAACCTTGCCGCTATTGAGAAATCATTAAGCACAGGTAAGATGGGCGGTACTGCAAAACAAATTCTCGGCCATAAACTCGAATACGGCTTAGTTGCCGATTCAGGTGCACTCGTCGATGCCATTAAAAAACTCGTTCAAGTTGACGAAGGCGACGACACACTCGTTAAACCATTGGCCGGCGGTAAACAAATCTTGGTTCAAATCCCGACATCAAGATTAACGGCAGGCGCCGAATCAACCGCTTCCATGACAGTCACCGCAGCAGCGGTCACACAAGCTATTCTTGACGCTTATAACACCGACATGTACGAATCCATGATGGTTAAAGCAGCGTGTTGGGGAAGCTATCCGGTAACAGTCGGCATGGCAGGCAGCCCGATCAAAGGAATTCTCGATATCCCGCAAAACAACGAGGGTCTCGGCTATTCTCTCAGAAACATTACAGCCAACCACCTTGCAGCTATTACAAAGAGAAATGCAATGAATGCAGCCTCATTGGCTTCAATCTATGAACAAGCCGGTATCTTTGAAATGGGCGGCGCAATCGGTGACTTTGAAAGACACCAACTCCTCGGTCTTGCTTACCAAGGTTTAAACGCCAACAACATGGTTTATGACATGGTGAAAGAGAACGGCAAATCCGGTACAATCGGAACTGTTGTCCAATCCACAGTTGAAAAAGCGATTGAAAACAAAGTCATCCACGTTGACAAAACCGGTGCATCCGGATACAAATTCTACAAAGCAGACGATGTTGCAATGTGGAACGCTTATGCCGCAGTCGGCACACTCGCCGCAACAATGGTAAACTGTGGTGCTTCCCGTGCAGCACAAGATGTCTCAGCAACAATGCTTTACTTCAACGACATTCTTGAAAAAGAAACAGGTCTCCCAGGCTGTGACTATGGTAAAGTCCAAGGTTCTTCTGTCGGTTTCTCATTCTTCAGCCACTCAATCTATGGCGGCGGCGGACCGGGTATCTTCAACGGCAACCACGTCGTTACAAGACACTCCAGAGGCTTTGCAATCCCTTGTGTTGCAGCAGCCGTGGCTCTTGACGCAGGAACTCAGATGTTCACCATCGAATCCACATCCGCACTTATCGGAGACGTTTTCGGAACAATTGACGAGTTCAGAGAACCCATAAAAGCAGTTGCAGGAGCCGTCTAAATCTAAAGATGAAGGTCTGATGAAATCATGACAAACCTCGCAGAATCAGGATATAACTGTTCAACAGCCGTTTCAGGCGAAACAATTCAAATTGAAATTGTTCCCCAGAGAATCTTGAGTCCTGAGACGTCGGAAAAACTTCTCGGAAGGATTTACGATTGCGATGGAATTATCAGAGTAATGGTTCAGGGAAGTACCCTTCCCGAAAAAGTCGGATATGGACCCGGCAAAGGTCAAAAAGTCAGCCATCCACTTAAAAAATCAATTGAGGTGGAAGGTCAAACCGTCGACATGCGTGTCAGTCTCGGACGACTCCGTGTTGAAGTTGCAGACAAAGAAACTGTTGAAGAAATCAAAAAGATATGTCAGGAAGTATTCAGCTTCCCCTTCGAGTTTTATGAAGGCACCTTTTTCAAAAAATATTCCACAGTTGTTGACTACGCCAAAATGGGACCATGTGCTGATGAACGTTTGCTCGGAATGACTGACCCGAAGGCAAAACTCGATCGAATTACTTACATTGACAAAGAAAATAAAGAATAATTCAAAAGCGTAACGGGAAAAGAAATGTTTAACTTTGACAAAAAAACCCAAGTTGTTGACTGCCGCTGCGGTCTCAGCCATGGAAAAGGTGGAAGTCTCGCAAGAGCCGGAACATTTTCATAGGCAGGGAAACTCGACGTGGTTGTCGTTGCCATGGGTTCAGGTCGAAGGCACATTACAAAGCCCATTTGTGAAATCACATACGCTGTCCGCAAAGAAAATGTTCAAACAGGCGTTTTGGTTCTTTATGCCGGAACCGGTTTTCCGGGTTCGGGAACAATGGGTTCTTTTGGAATTGATCCAAAGGAAATTGACCAAATAAACGCACACAAATTGGCAATGATTCATTTCGGAAATGTCCGAAACCACTTTGTGACAAAAGCGAAAGATATTTTCAGCGGCGTCCGAATTCCGGCAATTATCATTTGCCAGGCACTTGTTGACTTTGAAGACTTCGCCAAAGTAGGTATTAAAACACGCAACGTTAAACCCAAGGAAAAAGACATGATTTCAAACGGTATGATTATGAACATCGTTACAGGCGTTTCAAGAGGAGACGCTTGTTCACAAGAAAAACTCAGTGAGATTATTGTCAAAACAAAAGAAACATTAGGCCAAATCCAATAAGGAGTTATGAATATGGCATACACAGCACAATATTATCCAGGTACAACCTCTGTTGCAGAAAACAGAAGAAAACACATGGGCCGCAGCAAATTAGAAAAATTGAGAGAAATTTCTGATGAAGACTTGACCGCAATTCTCGGACACCGTTCCCCGGGTCAAGACTACCCAAGCACCCACCCGCCCCTTGCAGAAATGGAAGAACCCCCCTGCCCTGTAAGAGAACTTGTTGAACCAACACCAGGCGCAAAAGCCGGTGACAGAATCAGATACGTTCAGTTCGTTGACTCTATGTACAACGCTCCGTCCGTTCCGTACATCAGATCCTACTACGCTTCCATCAACTTCAGAGGCGTTGACCCCGGTACACTTTCCGGCCGTCAAATCGTTGAAGCACGTGAAAGAGACATGGAACTTGTTGCAAAAGACCAACTCGAAACTGAAATGACATGTCCGGCACGCGCAGGAATTCGTGGTGCAACTGTTCACGGTC
>WRNK01000027.1 GCA_009776675.1 Methanimicrococcus sp. | reverse complement strand
CCCGAGTGTCGAGGTATCCATGATTTTTATTGTTTGCATAATTATTCTTATTTTTTACAAAGAGGAAAAATCAGGCAACTTCTGCCTGAACTTCTCCGTCGTCGTATTTTGCAGCTTTAACGCGAATGAATGACGGCGGTTTTTCACAGCCGCGTTCCCAGACGCGTTCATTGATAGATTTATCAATTTTAATTTTGTCTGCTTCAACTTTCATGTGTCTTTCAAGATAGGCTCTGATTAAAACCATTGCCTTGTTCGCCCGTTTCCAGCGGGGTGCCATTTTGACGCCTCTTAACGGGATTGTGTAGATTTGTTCTTTAACAATATCTGCCATTTTAAATCACCTTCATTTTCATTTTCACAACGATGCTGTCATCACTTCAATCGCATGCTGGATCTTCTCCAGTGGCGTCTCTTCGGGTGAGAGGTGACATTTCTTTTTGTCTTCACGATGACCCAAATCGGAACGCGCGCGTTTTGGATGTGGGCCTTTGCGAGTCTCTTTTTCTGTCCTTTTAAATTTTTACTCATTTCAAACACCTTTTTATGATATAAGCTTAATATTTCAATTCATGCCCGGTTGGCTTTTTTTATTCTTGAAATCACACGGGATTGTTTGTGTGATTTGGGAAAATATGCGCTTGCTTTGTCTGCACCGATGTCGCGTGTTAAACATTCGCGAAGTTCGGCTTCATAATCGCATTTCAACATGCCTGCGCTTTCTTCTTCTGTGATGACAAGGTTGGATTCAATCAATTTATTGATGGCGGCACGCCCAAAACCCATAAGCGGACTGCAGTAGAGCACTTTGTTTTTGTCTTCAAAGCTTTGGATTTCCGAAAGATCCAAACGCGGAACACGGTCATCTCGTCTTAAACCGTCGGCAATAAGTGAAACATCCTTATTTTGCGCCAGCATGAAGAGAACTTGACGGTGAATGCTGTTGATCGCATTGTTGACAAATCCGTCTGTTTTGACCATTTCTACAGCTTTGTTTAATATGTCTATGCCAGGGGTAATAATTTGGTGCGAAAAACCCAATTCTTTGGCAATTTCTTGTGCGACCGGACTTGTCGGCAAAATGCCGAAGTTGCATGTGACAAGTTGTATGTCAAAGTGCGGTTCAAGGAGGAGGGCTGACAATGAACTGTCTTTTCCACCGCTGAACAATACATGAGCTTTCATGATTTACACATCATTTTTTTGATTTTTTATTTCTAAAGTTGTCATTTTTTCAAGAATTTTTTGAAATTACATTCTTTTGATCGAGGTTTCTCTTTTCGGCGGCTGAATTTGCGCCAAAAGCTGCTTTAATTGTTCGTCATCAATCATATTTTGAAGACGGCCACTTTGAGCCAGTGAAAGCAATTGTATTTCCAATTGTTCAACCAATGTCGGACGAGACATGCGAAGTGTGGTTAAACGCTCGCGAGCTTCCGGTGTTAAAATTTTTCTCAAAAGCTCTTGCTTTCTGGCGTCCATTTCTGCTTTTGCCTGCTCCTGCTGGTAAGCAGCCTGCTCCGGGCTCATTTGTGCCTGTGATTGCTGCTCTTGCATTTGCATAAGTCGTCTACGGCGAATTTCTTCAAGCTCGTTATCCATTTCAAAACACCTCTTTAATAATCATCTTGAAAAGACCGGACTGATTGTTTTGATCTGTCACATTCTGATTCATTTGATTCGTCTGATTCATTTGATTCGTCTGATTCTTTTGATTCATCTGATTCTTTTGACTCATATTTGATCTCAGAATTTTGTGAAACAGTTCATTTAGTAATTTTTAAGCCCGGGGTACTTTTGGAGAAGTTCTCCTTTCAATTCATGAGCTGTGTTGTCAAGCAGTGCTCTGCCGGGACCTGCAACAACTCTGCCGGTTTTATCGGTTTTTTGGACATAGCCTGCCGCTTCAAGCTGCTGAACAGCTTTCCTAAGAATTGATCCGCTGCCTTTTACTTTTCTGTAAGCTTTGGATCCGCGGTCTTGCTTTCCGCCATAAACAGATGAAAGTCTTTCGATACCGATCGGACCGTTCATGTAAATGGACCTCAGGACGGCGGCACATCTGATAAACCACCAGTCTTTTTGGATAGGCGGAAATTCTTTGTGAGCACCGGTTTTGACAAATTCTGCCCAGTTTGGCGGCACGATTTTGTCATTTTCTTTAAATTTTTCTGCGACTTTGCTGATTAAGTCTGCCGCAGGAACATCGTATGCTGTTGTCATTATATCTCCTTACTGAATTTGATAATCTCGTACTTGAGTTGCACCCCATATTCTGAAATATGTCAGCATTGAGGGTACCAAACACCGTCTCAATAAAAAAAGTCCAAATTTTATGTCAGCCCGATTAGAAAAAATGCAACCGCTAATATAAGCGGCGAATACAACATGGTACATGCTTGTATTGATAACGTACAAAACGCCCCGCATTTTTCCCGGTCTTTTCGTAAAGAATTGACTCGATAAATTGATGATCGGTTCGTTCGGATTATGTCTCACATTCAATACGACGCTGGCTGAAGCATTGAATGATTTTTTTTGAATGGTTATTTCAGTATCCCAGGGCCGAAACGGAACTCTGAAATAATTATGACTCAAATGAACCTATCAATAGGATGAATATATAAAAAGATTTTGTCAAAATGAGCTTTGTGCGAAAAGTCAAAAAAGAAGGAGAAATAAATTAAGAGTGACCAAAAATGGTCACTTCATTGTTGTTTTGTTACTGCGGAAAAGACTAAATCACCATCGACAATATAGACGTACAATTCTTTTTCGTAAAGCACGGCATATCCGATGGCTTCATCAGTGCCTTTGTTGCCATATAGCAGATAATATCCGAGGGCTCCCGGATATTGGGCTAAAGAATATTCACTAATGTAAACACTTTCCCATTGTCCGGCTAAGTTGCATGAATCTGCTTTGATTGTGTAGTTGCTTTTGTTGAATGTGATTGTCAAATTTTCAGTGCCAGATGTTTGATTCTCGTTGTCGTATATCACTGCTTGATCGTCTTGAGTACTCCATGTACCGATAACATAACTGTCTGCTAAAATGCTGCTTGAATTCCTGCTGCTGCTTGAATCAGTGCCGCCTAAACAACCGGCACAAAGGCATGTAACAAGCATCATAGTCACAATTAATAAAATGGATGTCTTTGTTTTCATTTTTTCCCCCACCATTTATTGGCAGAGTTATTAGTGTAAAAATAATACATGTATATTTCGGTAGAGGGGGCTTTGCACAAAAAGCCAAAAAAATCATGGATTAAAGAACTGACCACAAAACTTGATTGAAGATAAGAATCAACCGAAGAATCAACCGAAGAATCAACCGAAGAATCAACCGAAGAATCAACCGAAGAGTCAACCGAAGAATCAACCGAAGAATCAACCGAAGAATCAACCGAAGAATCAACCGAAGAATCAACCGAAGAATCAACCGAAGAATCAACCGAAGAATCAACCTAAGAATCGACCTAAGAATCAACCGAAGAGTCAACCGAAGAGTCAACCGAAGAATCAACCGACGCCTTAAATCTATTTTTCTTTTTTTTATTCCAGTTGCTTGATCGGCATTTGAATGAATTTGTCGCCGGCTCACTTTTTTGATTTTTGAAAGAATTATTCTTGTTTCCCGATCGGTCCGGCTTCTTCTGAAATATCATGGATGATTTGATCCTTTTCGGCATCAAGAATAATCATTCCGGTTTTCAAAGTTTCTTTTTCTTCAGCTGTCAGCGGGCGAGATGTGGCAGCGGCGGATATGATTGCGCTGTTGCCAAGCGGATCTTTAATTGCCATAGTGATGTGTGTGGATGCATTTTCCGGATTTTCGATAATTTCATCCAGCTTTTTGAGTAAAGACCGTCCGATTTCTTGTTTGGGGGGATCATCTTCTGACCATCTTATTGCGCTTTCAACAACACCGCGGATACGAAAAAGGACGCCTTCCACATTGGTAATATAGGACTCTGAAATCGGTCCGGGCTCAACCATAATGCCAAGTTCTTCAATAAGGATCGTTCCAGAAGAGGATCGAATGACGCGGGCATCTAAATCTGCCAAAGTTTGGATCGAAAGTTCGTAGCAAGATGGTTCTTTGCTTGTTAAAATCATTGTGTCGGCAAAGCGATAGGAGCAACAGCTGCAATTTGCCGTTGTGTACATAATGTCTCCAAAGTACGCAATATTATCGCGCTGCCATTTAATAATCAAATCTGCTTGACAAATCGGGCAAGTCGTTTTTGTTTCAAAATTGTCAATCAAAATATCACCTATGCAAAACAAAATTTGCAATAAATTTTAACCAAATTCGTCAAAAAATCCCCCTCTATGGGCGGCGGGAGGACGTCACAAAAGAACCATGAATTAAAGAAAAAAAGAAATGAAATAAAGCGGAATCAGTAGTTTCCGCCGATTTTCTTTCTGTCAACTTTAATGCCGGTGGGGGTGACGAGAATGTTGTTATCTTTCATACCGACAATATCACCGTGGACATCCAAAACAACGTCTTTGAGCTCATTGAATAAATGATTTCTGAGGCGGTCATCGGATTTGATGTTGGAAATATCAACAATCAAAATGTTGCCGTCATAAATTTCTTTTTTCAATGTGGTAATTTGGTCGAAGTGCGTGAAAATAGCGATTTTAATATAGGTTTCGGCCGGCTCAGCAGATGGGTCTTTGTCAATGTCCTTTTCGAATTTGTCAAGGTCAATGTATGCTGAATAGTCATCTTGCTGTTTGGAATCCGAACTGCCGAGAAATTTCTTTAAAAAACTCATTGAAACACCTTTGTCTTTTTGAATGTGTAAAAAGGAAAAACGCATCGGAAAACAATCCGATCTGTTTTTCAAAGATTGTAAAACTGAATTATGTTTCTGAAAGTACATAACCAATAATGTTATTCATATTTATAAGCTTGTATATAAAATCTATGAGGGTTTGCTCTATTTTTTCAATAACTAATGCCAAAAATTAAAAAATATAATATGTTTTGAATAAAATTTTGTTTTTAATCCTTTCAAATCTGAAGAAAGAAAAAAGAAGTCGATTAATATCGACTTTTATCTTTGATTCAGCTGCTCTGAACAGTATGGACAAAATTTTGGCGTCTTTGGTAAGTTCAGTTCTTCACCGCAATATGGGCAAACTAAGAATGCTTTTTCACCTGTAGCTGCCGCTTCTGACTGTGCTGCTTGTTGGACCAATGGCGGTTTCCCGCATTCCCTACAGAACTTGAACGGATAATCGTTCATGCTTCCGCAGTAAGGACAAAGCACCTTCGGTACCTGTTGCTGCTGTATCTGTTGCTGGTTCAAATTTTGGTACATCTGTGGGAACAGCAACATGCCTGCACCCATCGCCGCCCCCCCCTGCGAGTTGCCTATAGCAGTAGACATGCGATCCATTGATTCGTACTGCCTCAATTCCTTTCCTGTGGCGGTCATTTGCCTCAGGTATTCATTGAGATTTTCACGGTACTTCTCCTCGGTGTCAACATTCGATATCTTGAATGCAACCAATTCCATACCTCTTTGTGTGAAGTATTCTGCTATTGATACCATCGTAACGGACGACGCCTTCTCCAAGTTTGTATAGGCATCGGTGAAATATTGTTTTGACAGCTGCTGCATTATCTGCTCATTCATGAACGATCTCATGAAGTTGCTTACCGCACCCGTTGAATAGTTACTCTGACCTCCCAACACCTGTGTCAGGAATATAACGGGATCGTTCACCCTGAACTGGTACTCGCCGTTGGCCATCAGAGGCATTTGCATCATATAATCCGGATCGGCCTTTACCATCGTCCTTATTCCCCATTTAGCCGAAAAAATCTTCTTCGCCACGAAGATAATGTCGACCTTAAACGGAGTCTCCTTATACCTCAGAAGCGAGTTGTACAATTTCGTGATCAACGGGATGTTCGCAGATGTGATAACATGCCTCCCCGGTGGCATCACATCGTATAATTGTCCATCCCTCATGAATATTGCAACTTCCCATTCCCTTACAGTAAGCGATGTCAGTGTTCTAAGGTCCGAATGCTCATATCTATAAACGATATCATCCGGACCGATGTTTTTCCATTCCACAACATTTGTTTTACCTGTCATTTATTCAAACCTCCATTAATCCTTTGAGCATAAACTCACGTCCCTCATATGTTTCAAATGAGTTGTTTCTGTTGACCATGTCGGTCCCACTCTTATCTGTTATCATTTTGATCTCTCTGATTTGCCAATTACTGAACAATCTATGCCTGCAACGAATCATATTGACGGTGTGATTGTCATTTATCTGCTCATTTTTTTTGATAATACTCATTTTCTGTTGACATTTCCATCATGTTTAGATACAAAGTGTTTTGATCAGATCTATACGACCGACCGACTTTGGAGACATCTTGCCCAAAGAGGGGAAAAGGATACCTGTATCCGTTATTTCACAAGGTATATATATCAACTTACCTACTGTCGGTTTGATAAGCTTCAGCTTTGAAGTGTCCGCAGTACATTGTTTTAAATACTGGAGAACAAATGCTTCCGCTTCGTTTTTCGTACTAACGGGCACGATTGTCTTTCGTGTGCCGATGTTGTTTTCAGCAACAGAATTTAGCATCCCTCTGATTTCACCGCTTTGGCTTATGCTCGTCTCCGCTCCTTTGAGACTGTCGAAGAATCCTCGTGGTCTTGAGGCAAAGATATCTGTGACCGATATCTTTGGGTTTTTCAGCGAATCCGGATTTGTAACAAATGTTGCAGGTACCAGTAACGGTTCGTGAACTTCTACAATCTTCGTGCTCCATAAAGTATTTGTTGTGAAACTGTACCTCAAGTCAACGTACCAAAACGGCAGTAACATTGAACCGGACCCATGTGCAATCAGCACTCCCGCCCCATCGGCCTTGGCTGCGAATATTGCTGCTATGTTGGAAAAAATCTCAATATACCTTGTCACATTCTTGAATATGCCGCCCCATTCGGGACCCGTTGCCTTGTATAATATCGCTGCAACATCCATGACCTTTTTCAAAATGTCAAGGGCATCCGGGGCATTGATATTGGGATCGTACAGCGCCATCTCCATGATTCCAGATATGACTTTTGTGACAGCGACTTCTTGATTTATCGCCAGAAATGTAGAACCAAAATCTATGCTGGTCATGGTGCTCTGCTTTGCCTTCTCCAAAAGGTCAAGACCGGTTCTAATGTGGACTCTGCTTTCTGCCGCTTTGCCTGCTTCAAGAAATGCAATTCCTTTTGACACTTCGCTGAGTGCTTCAAATCTTTGGCGCACGATGTCATACTTCGCCAATCCTATTAAAGAATCTGAAGCTTCGGCAAAGTTCATCGCTATCAAGTCATACCGCCCCGGTTTGTCCTCAGCCAACAATTTCATGTTATTGATCATCATTGCATATGCCAATGACATTTTATCAGCATTTTTCATCAATTCAAGACCGTCGCTGTCGACAGCTAAAAGTGCCACTGATTTTGCTTTTGCATTGAACTCAAAAGCGTTTGCTGATTGGTGAGATGGATGGAATGACGTTACTCTATGAGGCATCATTATCAATTGATTAGAGAGCAAAGAGAGAAAACCAAATCTGTATTCGGTCATCTCTGTTTCTATTACAGGTCTGACACTATTTGAAAAGATGTTATGCCTCGCGACAGCATCAATATTATCTGCTTGAATGATATTAAAACCAGTAGGAATCGCTTTGCTTATCCACGATTTCACTTGCCCCATCATCTGCTCAAGATATTTTTTTGCATCAATGCGTGTCTGGCTCGTACCACAGCTGGTACAAGTAATATATGTGGAATCAGAAGTCAAGGAAGCAACTTCGAATGGTGCACCACAATGTTTGCACCGTAGCGTTACCATGTCGTCCATATTTACCTTATCCTTGCGTTGATCCATGCATTGGTCGCATTTGCCTTTTCATTGACCACATTGATCTTTTCATTGATTGCATTGATCTTTTCGTTGAGACGGGCTTCCATATTGCGCATCTCTGTTATTGCAATTTCAAGATGCTGTTTCGAAATAGCATCCGCACGTTTCGATATCGCCAAATAACAAGCTTTACAAACATATATTGATGCATTGTTATTGATCGATGGAAGTGGTGATGTTGATTTGCTCTTGCTTTGAAACGATGTGACCTCAGTCGGCATAGAAACAAAGTGTATCGTTTCTCCGGTTGCCTCACGTCCGCATATCCAGCATGCCGCCGATTTTGAGTACAATTTTATTTTTTCTTGTATTTTTCCTTCCGCATTTATATCATCAAGCTGTCGGCGGTAGTTCAATGCCGTCAAGAGGTATTCAGCAGCTCTCTTTGGGTCTTCCATTGCCACTGATTCCGCCATATCCTCATTCCCCGTGGCCATCAGATAGCTTGCCTTATGTATCCCCGTGATTTTAACTGTGGTGTAAACTTCCGGTATAATGAGGGTGTTCATACCTATCTCTGATTGATATTTTATTGCTGCTGTGAAAAGTGCCTCTGCACGAGCTTTTAATTCCTGCGAATTGTTTGAGGGCATCTCCAATGCATTCAACTCGGCCGCTTTCGCCATGCATTCGATTGCAAGATTTGAACATTTAATTGCGGAAAAACCAAAAGTTACTTCAAGCTCGCCCTTTTGCTGAAGAAACGCCGCAGTACTTGCGTATGTGGATGCTTTGTTGTTTTCCTGAAGATTAAGTAATGTTATCATCACTTGCGCAACTTCGTATTCCTTTGTTTTTTTACTGATTGCTTTTTCAAAGGCTGCACGCGCTTTGCTGTACTCCTTCATCTTAATGTATTTGTTTCCTTGTTCGAACTCTTCAGCAGCCGTTTTAAAAAATCCCAATCCATTCATCTCCCTTTGCATCTTTGGTGCACTTTGTTTTTGAATTGTTCTCACTGTACTTAAATAACCCTGTTTATTTTTTTAAATGTGTAAAAAAACGCATTGGAAACAATTCGATCAGTTTTCAAAGATTGTAAAACTGAATTACATCTTAAATAATCAAATGTTATTCCTATTTAAAACTTTTATACTTATTTAATAACAAACGACAAAAGTTGGAAAATTATTTTTTCATCAATTGTACTATCAAATTTCTAAACCCCAAAGCGTATCGCCCACACACGATAATGATTTAACGGCTTTTCCTGTTTTTGATGCGGTCATTTCATTGCCTGATATTAAAGCACGTCCGATTGCAAGCGGTTTTTTATGTGTTTCATCGACAATGACCACCAAGTCTTCTTTTTGAATGGATGAATCGGCTGAAACGATTCCGGGACTCATCACATCTGCGCCATTGACAACGAATTTCACGGCTCCCATATCCACAACAACAACTCGATTGACCGGCAAAAGAGAAAGAGCGCCGCGAACCGTCGGGAAAAGCTTCCCGTCAAATTCAATAAACATTTGTTTTCCGTCGGCAAAAATCACTTTGAATTCATCTGTTGTGACGATTTCAAATTTTGCGTCTTCCAAAGTTGAAATATCATCGCCGTAAATGGAACGAAGCGATTCAACCATTTTATTTTTGTCATTTTTTCTAAGACTGACTCTGGATTTAATTTTCAAAAAATCACCTGAACAATTAAGAAGAATAGGAGAAGGTCAGATAAAAAACTAGTGAAAAATGAAAAAAGGTAAAATTTAAAAGCAAACAAAAAATAAGTTATTTTTTTTAGTTTAAAAATAGAAAATCGCATGGGATATTTCCCATGTGATTTTTTTAGAACAAGCCGCCAAGCAAGCCGCCGCCGACAAAGAGAGTGGCAAAAAGAATGGCGATCATGTTCACGACTTTAATTAATGCATTCAATCCCGGTCCGGATGTGTCTTTACACGGATCGCCGACTGTGTCGCCGACGACAGCTGCTTTGTGGGCATCAGAGCCTTTGCCGCCGTAAAGACCGGATTCAATCAATTTTTTGGCATTATCCCACGCACCGCCGCCATTATTCAA
>WRNK01000026.1 GCA_009776675.1 Methanimicrococcus sp. | reverse complement strand
TATTCCGTAAACGGGCAGCGGTTGGTATAATAAACGACCAAGCCTTTTTCCAAACATTCTCCGCTTTGTACGGATTTTTTAAACGACGGATCTTTTGCTTTCGGGTTCAATTTCAAAACGAGCAAACTAAATCCATACGGCAGTTTTTCTGCGGCAGTAAATCCTTGTCCTAAAAGCCATTTTGTGTCGCTCATGTAGGGGAATTTGCTCGTTCCAACGACCGTGACAAGCCCGTCTTTGCCTTGTGCTTTTGCATCGTCAATGGCTGTTTGAAGCAATGCTTTGGCGTAGCCTTTTCCTTTGTATTGCCCGGAAACCCAAAAGCAGTTGATCATTAAATAATTCGGGGCGTCAACCGGGATCCACGCTTTTTCGGCAGGACCGTATTCGATGAAGACTTTTGCCCGTTCATCAAGCCTGCGAAAGACATAACCGTTATCAAATTCCCTCTTTAGCCATTCTTTTTTTGCTTCGTAGCTTTTTGCACATTTCTTGTCCGAAAAGGCACAGCAAATGTGTTCTTTACCGATATTTTCTTTTGTCAGTGTAATGAATTTTGTGTCTGTTTGATTTACCATTATGCCAAACCCCCTTACATTCTTGGTTTATTCTTTTCAAATATTCTTTTAAACAATGTTTTCTCCTAAGATGATTTTAGGCATCGTTGTTAAGCAGCGGGTCCATCTTTTATAAAACATTTCCAGACCCGGTTTTGCAAGCCTGGCATGAGCCTCTTCGTTTTCTACAACCAAATACAAGACATATGTCACTTTTTCAACTTGTCTGGTCAACCTAAGCGGGGGTTCCCCGGCTTTAACCGAATTGAAATCCTTTTGCCTATGTGTTCTTTTAATGTATTTGACTTCAATTACTCCGGGCTGCGTCAGATAAAACTCTGCAACTTCCCGCATGAGCTGCTCTATTTCTTCTTGTTTCTCAATTTTCGCTTCATAAATGCAAATTTCATTAAACATACTCTTTCCCTTCTTATTGAATGGACTGCATATTTCAGGTCAGTCGTTTCGCTTTACATATATCATTTCGTCCATAAATTCTCCATTTTTGAACAAGGCGTTTTTGATTCGTGCTTCAAATACAAATCCTGCTTTTTCCAAAACACGCTGTGATTTCAGGTTTGTAGAAAAAGGACGGGCAAATATTTGAATAATGTCAAATGTCTGAAATCCATAAGCGGCAATTTCCAAAATGGCTTTTGGGGTAATTCCTTTCCCCCAATATTCCTCTGCTAACCAATAACCCATTTCGGCATTTTTCTCATGGACATCTGTTTGAGGAAAAATTCCAATCGAACCGACGGCTTCTCCATTTACTTCTATCGCAAATACTTTTACGGGGTCGTCGTCTGCAATCATTGACAGGAAGGCTTTTCCATCTTCATGTGTGTATGGGTGCGGAAATTTGTTTGTCAGCCATTTTGCAATGTTTGGGTTGTTGGCGTACTTTACCAAACTGTCTAGGTCGGCTTCACTCCATTTTCTGAGTTTAAAGCCGGAGTTGGCGGTTATTTTTGTTTTCATGTTATTTTTCTTCTTCCAACACAGTTAAAATTCAGTGACCCGAATAACAAATGTGCATTCATCTTTTGTTGATTCTGTATTTTCTGCCCTTATTATTTCCCTCAACTTGCAGTAAACCGATTTCCACAAATTTGGCAAAATATTTTTTGACGCTGACATCCGATTTGTTGGTGAGCAACCGGGCACGGTAGTTTGTTATTTCATCGTTTTTATCAAGATAACCTACAATTTGTTCCAAAAATTCCAATTCGGTTTTTGAAAGTTTATCGGTATTTATATCGGTAAATATATCGGTAATTTTTCTGTTTGGCAGTTCTTCCAATGCTTGCAAAATGGCATTGAGCATAAATTCAATAAAAACTTCAGAATCTGCTGTTTTTCCTGCCGTTTGCAAAGCATCATAATACCCTTGTTGGTTTTCATAAACAACCGTTTCTATAGGAAGCCAAGCGAAAAGTTCGTTCCATTTTGAAAGAATTAGGGTTTGCCAAAGTCGCCCGATTCGTCCGTTTCCGTCCATAAACGGATGGATAAATTCAATTTCAAAATGCATCACAGAACTCTTGATAAGTGGATGCACATCTGTTTTTTTCGCCCACGCAAACAAGTCTGTCATCAGCTGCGGTACAAATTGATAGGTTGCTCCGGCATGAACAAGTTGATCGCCTGCAAATACGCCAACACCTTGTGAACGAAAATGCCCTGCATCTTTAACCAAATCGGTGGTCATAAACCGGTGCGCTTTAAGAAAATCTTTCACTTTATAAGGATCATATTCAAGTAAATGTTCATATGCTTGATACGCATTTTTAACCTCTTGAATCTCGTGTGGCAATCCCAAAACCCTTTTCCCCTCAATAATATCGGTGACTTGCTCCAAAGAGAGTGCATTATTTTCAATAGCCAAAGAGGATTGAATAGAGCGCAAACGATTGATTTTTCGCAGACGCAAATTGCGGCTGTACATACCTGACCCTTGTATTTCACCAAGTTTTTCAGCAATGCGTGCAATCAAATCAATGGTTTTTGTACTGATGGTATAAATGGGATTGTTCATGTTTTTAACCGCTTATCGTTTAATTCATGTGTTCAGCTTCTGACATTGTTTTATAAAACCCCTATCGTTTCGATCTCGGTTTCATTAATCGCCCTTATCATTTCCTTCTTCTTCATAATAATATGAACGGTCTATGCCTTTCATATATATTCCCCGATCATTGATTTTGTCGGTTAAGGCAGAGCGTAACAATTCCCTGATTTCAAGATCGTTGACGGGGCTGCGCCCCATGGCGGAGAGATACGCCTGCTTGCCAACTTGTGACCAGTCAACGCATTTTTTCAGATTTTTTTTCAGCATCAAATCCAGCCAAATTCGTCCGCTTCTTCCGTTGCCTTCCATAAACGGGTGTGCAACATTCATTTCCACATATTTGGAAAGGATTTCTTCAAACGTATTTTCAGGCATTTGCTCGATTTTTGGCAGAATTTCAAAAAGGTATAAAGGGCTTACAAAACGAAAATTTCCCTTAGAAATGTTTTTATCCCTTATTTGTCCGGCAAAATTGAAAAGGCCGTCAAACAGGTATTTATGGATTTGGCAAAGCCCGGAAACGGTTCCGACTTCGAGATGATGAATCGCACAGCTGTCGAAAAGTGAATATGCTTTTTCCTTGCTTTGTTCATCAATGGTTTTCATTTTCGGCGTCCTTTTTGCAGCAAAATTTTATTTTACACGTCCCTATCCATTGGCAATGCCGCAGTTTGTTCAACTTATAAATATGCTCATAATGTATAATATTTTTTTGAAAAGGGTGTATCTTACGTTTTCTATCAGCATTTCATTTCTGCTCTTTTCTTGCAAGATACAAATGGATTTTTCAGATTGAATTTCAAAGTTTCATTTCAAAATCATTTCAAAATCATTTCAAAATCTCATTTCAAATGCCTTTTTTGATCCGCCGTCAAATCCGATTGAATCATAAAAAACATGTGCCTCTGTCCTTTGATTTCCGCTTTGCAATACCACTTTATAGCAATTTTGTTCTTTTGCGTATTCGATTGCGTTTTTTATTATGTTTTTTCCAATACCTTTTCTTCTGTATTCAATATCTGTAATTACATTTTCAATATATCCGATTGATTTTCCGCCGTGGGTCAGGTTGGGGATAATGCAGACATAACAGGCGGCGATTATTTTTCCATTATCTTTTGCGGTAAAGTATTTTATGTTTTGATTTTTGATTTGTTCCCAAACGCTTTTTGCGGCAGCGACGGTCGTTATGTCGGCATCGGGATTGAGTTGTTTATACAAGTCGAGTAATGAAGAAAGGTCATTTTCCGTTAAAATTCCATATTCAATCATTTTTTCCCACCAATAATATGTTATGTGCGGGGATACTATTTTTTATTTTTCTTTGAGTCGGCTTCACACGAAACGTCATGATATACATGAAAAACAATTCGGGCCATACTTATTTATTTGATTTGTTTATTAACTTATATGATACATATTTCGCTACTTTAACGAGGGAAAAACATGGATTCAAGCAGCCAAAACGGATTAGAAACGGACTCCTTTAACGATTCTCCCCAAGCTCAAAAGAAGATATTCAATTCAGGAAGGCTTGCTACTGTCGTTGTTAAGCAGAGTTTTTTCAAAAAGAAAAAGAAAATAACTCGCTGATCCCATTTTGAAATGATACAAAATGAAACATCTCTTTTCTTGAATTAATTAAAAAACGGGGGTACAATTTTTTATTAAATCTGTTTGATGATTTTTGAAAATGGTACCCCCACTTTTATTAATATGATTTAAATGATGTTTCGTTTCTTTCCGATTTTAAGTAAAATGGTGTTTCTTTTCTTCCGATTTTAAGTAAAATGTTGTTTCGCTTCTTCCGATTTTCAACAAAAAAATCTGAAGGGGGAGCGTTTACCATCTCCAATCCCTGTTGGTTTTTAATACTTCTTCGAATCAGAAAATTTATATAGATTGTACATATTTGTTCATTGTTGAATTAAAATAGACATTGTTAATGAACAGACAAGGAGTTGAAATTATATTTAAGCCGACACTCGAAGAAGCAAAACTTATTGCTCAAACACAAAAGTACCGAATATTGCCGATCAGTATGGAAATGTACTCCGATATCATAACACCGATAGGGGTACTTAAAATATTGAAAAACAATGACAATCACTGTTTCATGCTTGAAAGTGCGGAAGATAAGGAAAGATGGGGAAGATATACTTTTTTGGGGTACAACCCGACATTGGAAATGACGTGTTTTAACGGCATGATGACACTCCGCTTAAATGGGTCTGAAAAGTCTGAACAGTTTGAGACGACAGATCCAAATCCCTACATTCAAAAAATTTTAGATGAATGCAAAAGCCCTAAAATCGATTCTTTGCCGCCGTTTACGGGAGGACTTGTCGGTTATTTTTCTTACGACTATTTCAAATACAGCGAACCCACTCTAAAACTGGATGCGGAAGACAACGAAGGGTTTAACGATGTGGATTTGATGCTTTTTGATAAAGTGATCGCATTTGACCACTACAAACAAAAAATCATATTAATCGTCAATGTAAAAACAGACGATTTGGAAAACGAATACAAAAAAGGCATTGCAAAACTCAAAGAAATGAAAAATATGATTCTTGGCGGACTTCCGATTCAAAAGCAGCCGTCACAAATCTATTCCGAATTTAAAGCGTTGTTTACAAAAGAAGAATTCTGCCAAATGGTGGTCAAAGCAAAAGAGCATATCAAAGAGGGCGACATCTTCCAAGTGGTACTGTCCAATCGGCTGGAAGTGGATTTTGCAGGAAGCCTGCTTGATACATACCGGACGCTTCGAACGACAAACCCCTCCCCCTATATGTTTTACCTCGGAGGCACCGACATTGAAATCGCAGGGGCGTCACCCGAAACATTGATCAAACTGAAGGACGGAAAATTATCAACATTTCCGCTTGCAGGTACGCGCCGCCGCGGCGAAACCGATGAAGAAGACGCTGCCCTTGAAAAAGACTTGCTTTCCGATGAAAAAGAGCTTTCAGAGCATAATATGCTGGTGGATTTGGGAAGAAACGATCTGGGCAAAATAAGCAAAATCGGTAGTGTTTATGTTGAAAAATATTTGTCAATCCTTCGTTTTTCACATGTCATGCACATCGGCTCAACCGTATGCGGCGAGATTCTTGATGGCAAAACCGGACTTGACGCCATCAACGCCGTCNTGCCCGCAGGAACACTCTCAGGAGCACCTAAAATACGCTCCATGGAAATCATAAACAATCTTGAAAACAACAAACGCGGAATCTACGGCGGAGCCGTCGGTTATCTTGATTTTACGGGCAACATGGATACCTGTATTGCAATTCGAATCGCCTATAAGAAAAACGGAAAAGTGTTCATACGCGCAGGAGCAGGCATTGTTGCAGACAGCGTTCCTGAATCGGAATACCAAGAGTGTGAGAATAAGATGAAAGCGGTTTTAAATGCACTGCTGCAATCTAAAGGAGGGATTGACTGATGATCCTTTTAATTGACAATTATGACAGTTTTTCATATATTTTATACCAGCTCATCGGATCAATTCATCCGAATGTGAAAGTCATCCGAAACGATGAAATGACGGTTGAAGAAATACGGGCGCTTGCCCCCAAATGTATTGTGATTTCCCCCGGACCCGGAAGACCTTCGGATGCGGGAATCTGTATCGAAGCGGTACAAAAGCTTGGAAAAACAATTCCGATATTAGGCGTTTGCCTCGGACATCAGGCAATATGCGAGGCTTTTGGCGGCACGATCACATATGCAAAAAAACTTATGCACGGCAAAGCATCAGAAATCAGTGTTGAGATCAACGATCCTTTATTCAAAGGACTTTCGCCTGTCATTTTGGCTGCACGGTACCATTCGCTGGCGGCAGACTCAAACACGCTGCCCGATGAATTAAAAGTTATCGCCAAAACCGATGATGGTGAAATCATGGCTGTCAAACACAAAGACTATCCGATATTTGGTGTGCAGTTTCATCCCGAATCTTTTATGACGCCTGACGGAGAAACAATTGTCAAAAATTTTTTAAGAGGCGGCGACATTGATTAAAGAAGCCATACTTTCCCTTTCAAAAAAAGAAGATTTGTCTTACGAAACGGCTGAAGCGGTGATGAACGAAATTATGACCGGCGACGCAACGCCGGTTCAGATGAGTGCGTATCTGACCGCCCTCAGCTTAAAGGGCGAAACGATTGACGAAATCACGGCGTCCGCTTTTGGAATGCGAAAGCACTGCATTCGGCTGCTTCATGATGTAGACGCTCTTGAAATCGTCGGCACAGGCGGAGACGGAGCGCACTCGTTTAACATATCCACAACGGCGGCAATTATTGCAGCAGCAGCAGGCGTTCCTGTGGCAAAACACGGGAACCGCGGGGCGTCAAGCAAATGCGGTGCAGCTGATGTTTTAGAAGCCTTGGGCGTCAATATCAACATACCACCTGAAAAGAGTGCAGAGTTGTTAAAAGACATCGGGATTTGCTTTTTGTTTGCACAAAATTATCATATCGCTATGAAATATGTCGCACCTGTCAGACGCGAACTTGGAATCCGCACCGTTTTTAATATTCTCGGTCCGCTGACGAATCCGGCGGGTGCGAAAATGGAACTTATGGGCGTTTATGACAAAGAATTAGTTGAGCCTCTTGCAAGGGTTATTTCAAATCTCGGCGTCAAAAATGCGATGGTTGTGTATGGAAATGACGGTTTGGATGAAATATCCATGAGCGCTCCGACAACATTGTGTGAAGTCAAAGACGGTTGGCTGCGCTCTTATGAAATCACGCCGGAGCAATTCGGTTTTAAACGATGTGACAAGTCCGAGCTTGTCGGCGGAACGCCTGCTGAAAACGCTGTCATCCTCCGCTCCATTTTAAACGGAGAAAAGGGGGCAAAGCGCGATGCTGCCGTTTTGAACGCCGCAGCTGCTCTTTACATCACCGGCAAATATGAAACAATCGATATCGCTGTCGGCGTTGCCGAGGAAATCATAGACAGTGGAAGGGCAATGGATAAGCTGAATGAATTTATACGGTACTCAAACGAAAGTCAGTAAGAGGAAAAAAGAAAGGGAAAAAAGGAAAAAAAGAAAAGGAAGAGTTGCATTGAACATTTTAAATGAAATCGCCTTGCGGACAAAAGAGCGTATCGACGGTAAAAAGAAAATCCTGCCCATGGATAAAATAATTGAAACGGCAAACCAAATGGACAGCGGACAGGATTTCCCTTTTGAAAAATCATTACGAGGGGATGACATCGCCTTTATTTGCGAAATTAAAAAAGCGTCACCTTCAAAAGGCATCATTGCAGATGACTTTCCTTATTTGCAGATTGCGGCGGACTACGAGGCGGCCGGTGCGGCAGCGATTTCGGTTTTGACCGAACCTTTTTATTTTAAAGGGGATGATCGTTATCTGAGCGAAATTTCGGGGTCTGTTTCACTCCCGCTGCTGAGAAAGGATTTCGTTGTGGACGCATATATGATATATGAAGCCAAAATATTGGGAACAAGTGCGGTTTTGCTCATTTGTTCCCTATTGGATGATTGCCGGTTGGCTGAATATATCAAAACCGCACATGCCCTTGGTTTGTCCGCTTTGGTTGAAACGCATACTGAAGAAGAAGTCGAAGCGGCATTAAATGCGGGTGCAAGAATAATCGGCGTGAACAACCGAAACTTAAAAACATTTGAAGTGGATATTGCAACAAGTGAGCGTCTGCGTCCACTTGTTCCGAAAAATAAGATATTTGTTTCGGAAAGCGGTATACAAACGCCTGGCGATGTTGATAGGATGCGAAAAATTGGTGCAGACGCTGTGCTTATCGGCGAGACGTTGATGTGCAGTTCCGATAAGGCGGCGGCGTTAAAAAAACTACGGGGCGAGACTTTTGGTAAAAATTAAAATCTGCGGATTGTCAAGGATGTGTGACATTGAGGCGGTCAATGCCTTCAGTCCCGATTATATCGGCTTTGTCTTCGCCAAAAGTCCCCGAAGGGTGACACCCGATCAAGCGGCGGATTTGAGAAAAAGGCTGTCGCCAAACATTATTCCGGTCGGCGTCTTTGTCAATGAGCCGATTGACAGCATTATGGAACTTATCCGATCCGATGTTATTGAAATAATCCAGCTTCATGGAAATGAAACTGAAGAATATGTTGAAAAAATGAAAGAAATGTGTGAGAATCCGATTATAAAAGCCGTATCCGTCACCGCCGCAGGCGATGTTCAAAGATGGGAAAACACTTGTGCGGATTATCTTTTGCTTGACAATAAAACCGGAGGGACAGGGGAAAGTTTTGATCTGCGTTTGATTGGAAATACAAAAAAGCCTTTCTTTTTGGCAGGGGGGTTGAATGTTGAAAACATCGAAGCGGCAATTCAAAAAACAAATCCGTTTGCCGTGGACATAAGCAGCGGCGTTGAAACGGACGGTCTCAAAGACGGCGAAAAAATTGAAAAAATCATATCAATCGTAAGGAGAATCAGAAATGGCTGAGAAAAAAGGAAGATTTGGAGAATACGGCGGGCAGTACATTCCCGAAACACTGATGCAGGCGGTTCAAGAGTTGGAAGCGGCGTATTTGTTTTACAAGGACGATCCTGTCTTTCAGAGGGAACTTGCGGATTTGCTTAAAAATTATGCCGGCCGCCCGTCGCTTTTGTATTTTGCAGAAAAAATGACAGACGACCTCGGCGGTGCTAAAATTTATTTGAAACGCGAGGATTTAAACCACACCGGCTCCCACAAAATCAATAATGTGCTTGGGCAGGTTTTGCTTGCCAAAAAAATGGGGAAAAAACGAGTGATTGCCGAAACCGGTGCCGGACAGCATGGCGTGGCAACGGCGACTGCTGCTGCATTGATGAATATGGAATGCGACATTTTCATGGGAAAAGAAGATACTGAGCGGCAGGCTCTTAACGTATTTCGGATGGAGCTTCTTGGGGCAAAAGTCCATGCGGTAACAAGCGGTACGATGACGCTTAAAGATGCCGTAAACGAAACGATGCGTGAATGGACGTCACGGATGGCTGACACGCATTATGTTTTGGGGTCGATTATGGGACCGCATCCTTTTCCGATGATGGTTCGGGATTTTCAAAAAGTGATCGGCAAGGAAATAAAAGAGCAAATTTTGAAAGCAGAGGGCAGGCTTCCTGACGCGGTCATCGCTTGTGTCGGCGGCGGAAGCAATGCGATCGGATCGTTTTATGAATTTATCGAGGATAAAGAAGTGCAGCTGATCGGCTGTGAGGCAGCCGGTCTTGGTGTCGATCATCCCCAAAATGCGGCAACGATGGCAAACGGTACGGTCGGCATTTTTCATGGGATGAAATCATATTTTTGCCAAGACACATACGGGCAAATTGCCCCCGTTTATTCTATTTCTGCGGGTCTTGATTACCCCGGAATCGGACCGGAACATGCTTATCTTTCTGACATAGGACGCGCTGTTTATGTGCCGATAACGGATCAAGAAGCGGTCGATGCTTTTGAATATTTGTCGCGGACGGAAGGCATTATTCCGGCGGTTGAGAGTGCTCATGCTTTGGCTTACGCCCGAAAACTTGCGCCTGAAATGAAGAAAGATCAAATCATCGTCGTCACCCTTTCGGGAAGGGGAGACAAGGATGTTGTGTCAATTGCAAGATTCAAAGGAGTGGATCTGCATGAATAAAGCGAATACGAATAATGCAAACAAAATATCAAATGCTTTTGAGGGAAAAAAGGGGCTTGTCACTTTTAT
>WRNK01000025.1 GCA_009776675.1 Methanimicrococcus sp. | reverse complement strand
TCAAAGTTTGTAATATCCTTTGCAGGATTTGGCGCCACCACAACTGTCACAACATAATCTTTTGTCGTCGTGTCTGCCGCTGTTACTGTGTAAGTCACAGGAGTTGTGAAATCTTGTATCATACCGTTTGCCGGACTGATAGACGCACCCGTATGTGTAATTGCCGGCGTCAAGGCAGTGACATTCGTGTCATACGGAAGGGTTAAAATGATTGTGTTGGGTGAGCCGGCTGTAATTGTGCCGCTTATACCTAAAATCTCAAAGTTTGTAATATCCTTTGCAGGATTTGGGGCTACCATCACAGTCACAACATAATCTTTTGTCGTTGTGTCTGCTGCCGTTACTGTGTAAGTCACAGAACTTGAAAAATCCTGAATCATGCCGTTTGCAGGACTGATAGACACGCCAGTGTGTGTAATTGCCGGCATCAGGGTAGTGACATCCGTACCATATGGAAGGATTAAAACGATTGCGTTTGGTGAACCGGTCGTGATTGTACCGATTATACCTGAAATTTCAAATCTTGTTATATCCTTTGCCGGATTTGGCGCCACCACAACCGTCACAACATAATCTTTTGTCGTTGTGTCAGCTGCTGTTACTGTGTAAGTCACAGGATTTGTGAAATTTTGTATCATACCGTTTGCAGGACTGATAGACGCACCCGTATGTGTAATTGCCGGCGTCAGGGCAGTGACATTCGTGCCATACGGAAGGGTTAAAATGATTGTGTTTGATGAACCGGCTGTAATTATACCGCTTACACCTGAAATTTCAAAGTTTGTAATATCCTTTGCGGGATCTGGTGCCACCACAACTGTCACAACATAACTTTTTGTCGTCGTGTCAGCCGCCGTTACTGTGTAAGTCACAGGGCTTGAAAAATCCTGAATCATGCCGTTTGCCGGACTGATAGACACACCTGTATGTGTAATTGCCGGCGTCAAGGCAGTGGCATCCGTACCATACGGAAGGGTTAAAATGATTGTGTTTGGTGAACCGGCTGTGATTGTGCCGCTGACACCCGAAATTTCAAAGTTTGTAATATCCTTTGCGGGATTTGGTGCCACCACAACTGTCACAACATAACTTTTTGTCGTCGTGTCAGCCGCTGTTACTGTGTAAGTCACAGGGCTTGAAAAATCCTGAGTCATACCATTTGCCGGACTGATAGACACGCCGGTGTGCACGATTAACGGCGTCAGGGCAGTGACGTCCGTGCCATATGGAAGGGTCAAAATGATTGTATTTGGATATCCGGCTGTAATTATACCGCTTATACCTGCAATCTCAAAGCTTGTTATATCCTTGGCAGGATTTGGNGCNACCGCNACTGTCACAACATAATCTTTTGTCGTTGTGTCAGCTGCCGTTACTGTGTAAGTCACGGGACTTGAAAAATCCTGCATCATGCCGTTTGCCGGACTAACAGACACACCCGTGTGCGTGATTGTCGGCGTCAAGGCAGTGATATCCGTACCATATGGAAGAGTCAGAATGATTGTGTTTGGTGCACCGGCTGTGATTATACCGCTTATGCCTGCAATCTCAAAGCTTGTGATATCTTTTGCAGGATCTGGCGCCACCGCAACTGTCACAACATAATCTTTTGTCGTTGTGTCATCTGCCGTTACTGTGTAAGTCACAGGATTTGTGAAATCCAGCATCATACCACTTGACGGACTGACGGACGCACCGGTATGTGTGATTGCCGGCATCAGGGTGGTAACATCCGTGCCATAGGGAAGAGTCAAAAGGATTGTATTTGGTGTACCGGCGGTGATTATGCCGCTTACACCAGAAATTTCAAAGTTTGTAATATCTTTCGCCGAATTCAGTGCCACCAC
This sequence comes from Methanimicrococcus sp., assembly GCA_009776675.1. The sequence goes on along the minus strand of WRNK01000025.1, from coordinate 8,933 downwards.
AACTGTTACAACATAATCTTTTGTCGTCATGTCATCTGCCGTTACTGTGTAGGTCACCGGATTTGTGAAATCCTGCGCTGTAACCGGACTGACCGACGCACCTGTATGTGTGATTGCCGGCAACAGGTTTGTGACATCCGTGCCATAGGGAAGAGTCAAAAGGATTGTGTTTGGCGCACCGGCAGTGATTATGCCGCTCACGCCTAAAATCTCAAATTTTGTGATCTCTTTTGCAGTGTTTGGCGCCACCGTCACTGTCACAACATATTCCTTTGTCGAGGTGTCTGTCGCCGTCACTGTGTAAGTCATAGGAGTTGTGAAGTCTTGTGTTGTACCGCTATTCGGACTGACCGACACTCCTGTATGTACAATTGTCGGCGTCAGGGAGGTGACATCTGTGCCATACGGAAGAGTCAAAGTGATTGTGTTTGGCATACCTGCCGTGATTGTGCCGCTCACGCCTGCAATCTCAAAGCTTGTAATATCCTTGAGTTGTTGAATCGTTACGCCTAATGGGAAAAAGCCGGTATTTGCGCCGTTTGCATATGAAATGCCCCCGCCTAGTGTTGAGTCATTATGCCATGTTACTGTTGCTGCAGGAGGAGCAATTATCAGATCAGGGTTCGTACCCTCAACATACGCCGTATTGCCTGCTCCCTGATCCCATGCAACAACCACGCCGTTATCTGCGGGGTTATTGTTGAGCGTGTAAGTACCAATGCAATTTATCACATTTTCAGTGCCCTCGATTGCGGTTCCATAAGCAAATACAAAACCGCCATTTATCAAGATATTACCACTCATGGGTATGGGCATATTGATAGCAGCACCGCTTGTAGCTGAAACTGTACCACCGCTCACCGTGATATTGCCGGAAAAACAGTAGATTGCAGAACCAATGGTGGCGGATACTGTACCACCACTCACTGTAATAGAGGAATTTGGACCGGTAGCGCCGATAGCACCACCTCCTGTGGTAGAAACTGTACCGCCACTCACAATGATGTTTGAGTTTGTGCTAAGGGATGAACTGTCAATTACAAAGCCGAATACAGAGTTCACTATGCTGTTGCTCACTATGACAGTGAAACCCGCACCTTGAGAAATATTGAGAACACTGCCTAATCCGGCATTTTCTACAGTACCGCCCGTGAACTCAAATGTACCGCTGCCTTCAGCAAATATCAAACTTTCGTCAAGGCCCCATGTAGATCCTGTATAATTCGCGCTCCACTCAATCTTTTTGCCGGAAGGTATGGTCAAATTGAGGGGAGTACTGCCCGCGTCAAAAACACTTGTATCGGTATTGATGACATAGACAGTACTGAAATCTGCGAGCGCCTCTGCAATATCAGCTTCAACATCAGCAACTGTATAGGGCGCCGCATAATATTTGAGGTCTATCGTGTCCTTGCCTACTTTTATACCGTTTACCGGGAAAAAGCCACTGTTTGCACCGTTTGAATATGAAATGCCACTTTGCGGACCTTGCCTGTCCCATACGACACTGCCTGCCGGATTCAAATCCAGATCAAGCGCCGTTCCTATGTTATATACCGTGTTACCTGCACTTTGATCCCATGCAGCAGCTACACCGTCGCCGCTGATGGTGGGTGTGCCGCCGGTCACACGAATGACATTGGTCGGACCGGAGATGGCAGAACCGTAAGCGAACACAAAACCGTCGCTTACAGTGACGTCTGAGCCTGAAATATTAGTGAAGATCGCATAACCGTCTTCGGCGACTACCATGCCGCCATTTATTATGACTTTTGAATTAGAACTGTTGGTGTAGATCGCTTGTCCGGATTTGGTGCTTACCGTACCGCCACTTACCGTTACGATTGAATCTTCACCAAGAACATCAATTGTCCTGTTTGCTGTAGCACTTACACGAGCAGCATCCATGACAGTCACATTACCATATGTCACAATACCATATCCGGTGCTGATTCCTCTCGCTTCCACAACGCCCGTTCCTTTTATTGTGACATCGGTGTTGTTGCCGGGTGCTTGATTGGGTGAATAGATGACAGCATTTGTAGCAATGGTGCCTGTATTGAAAACAAGACCGGAATTGACCTCGATGTTGACAGAATCCGCTGTTAAAACATCAATGGCACTGCCGGATGCCGCTGAAACAGTACCGCCGCTCACTATGATTGAAGTGTTTGAGCCGTTAATATGTATAGCAGTGCCGTTTGCTGTATTTTGAATCGAACCGCCGCTTTCAACCTGAAGTGTGTTGTTGCTGCCGCTTAAAGTGATCAAAGAACCGTTTGAGGGGGCTGTGCTTGAAACAGTACCATCCACTATGATTGACATATTGGAGCCGGTGACATTTATGGCAGTACCGTTTCTTAGTTTCCCCACAGAACCGCTGCTTTCAATTTCAAAAGTGCCGCCATTACCGCTTATAGTAATCATAGAAGCAGTTGCTGATGTCGTATTGACAGAATAAGTCGAATTCCAATAGACAGTTGAACCCGCACCAAGATTTAGAGTAATCTGCTGTGCCGTGTTCGTGATCGTTCCTTCTATAGTGACTTGCTTATTTGCCGGAACAGTTAACGTGCCGCTCGGCGAGCCGCTGAGGGTTATGAGGTCGGGGTCTATGCCGCTTAATGTGGGCGGTGTATTGCCGCTCCAAGTGTATGTCTGTGCATAAGTTATGTTGCTTAACGCGATGATTGCCAACACAATCACCAAAGACAGCAGAATCATCTGCCGCTTTTTTGATGTATTTTCTTCAATAGGTTGATTCATTTTCTTTATTCCTTTAGATTTTGTCTTATTCGAAATTAAAAGATAAATGTAAGACGGATACGTTTTCTTCAACACCATCTTATTTTTCCCATTTTTCACGTTTTTTCAACACCACCCCATCACGTTTTAAATTTTTTAATACACATCATTTTATGTTTTTTAACTCATTATCGATTTTGTATTTTTTAACACATGTCACTTTTATGTTCTCTTCTTTGTGTTTTTGTCATTGCATATTATTCTCACGCTTTATTCTCATGTGTATTTAATATTCTTAAAACTTCATTTCGAATTGCGTTTTCTTCGGGGCGTGTGCGGTCCCTTGGTCTTGGAATTTTTATTTCGATTTCTTTTTTAATGATTCCGGGCCGTTTGCTTAAAATAATGATTCGGTCAGATAAAAAAACAGCTTCATCGACGCTGTGAGTGACAAAAATAATGGTTCTTTTCTTTTCCTGCCAAATACGGAGCAATTCATTTTGGAGATTATTGCGAGTTTGAGCATCAAGTGCCCCAAACGGCTCATCCATCAAAATGATTTCCGGCTCATTTGCAAGAGCACGCGCAATGGCAACACGTTGTTTCATGCCACCGGACAATTCGTAAGGATAACTGTTTCTAAAATCAGACAAGCCGACCAGATTTAAATATTCTTCTGCTATCTTTTTAGCATTTTCTTTTGTGGCGCCTTGCATCAGCGGACCAAACATCACGTTTCCTAAAACTGTTTTCCATGGAAAAAGAGAGTATTCTTGAAAAACCATGCCGCGATTTGTTCCCGGCCCAATGATTTTTTCACCGCTCAGCATTATCATACCGTTGGTATATGTTTCAAGACCGGCAAGAATTCGAAGAAGTGTTGTTTTTCCGCAGCCGGACGGACCCAAGATTGTGACAAACTCGCCGTCTTGAACTGTCATATGAATATCTTGAATGGCAACGAATGCTTCTTTTCCTTTTTTAAATTCTTTGGATAAGTTTTCAATGACAAGCTCACCCATTTAAATCACCGTTCCTTTTTGCCATTTCAACAAACGATCTTGGATGAGATTTCTGAAAATGAAATCAAGCAACAGTCCGACGAACCCTAAAATCAGCATATAGACAACAACATGACCCATGTTTTGGAGACCATAATAGTACCATATCTTAAAACCAATGCCGGAATCACTGACGCCAAACATTTCAGAAGCCGCCAAACACATCCAGCCAACGCCCATTGATGTTCGGATGCCTGACAAAATCAAAGGAGATGCTGCTGGTATTGCAACATGCCGGATTAATTTCCCGTTTGTGCTGCAGCCCAAAACCTTTGCCGCTTCCACATAAATTTTTGAGACGTTTTTAAAACCGGAATAGGTGCTGAGAATAATCGGAAAAACCATGCCTATAAAAATAATGAATCCTGAAGCGATATGCAGCAATCCGAACCAAATAATTGCAAATGGAATCCACGCAAGCGGCGGAATCGGACGGAAAATTTCAACGATCGGATTAAACGCCTTGTCAATTTGAGGAAACCAGCCCATCAGCATACCGATTGGAATGCCGACAAGGAGTGCATAAAAAAAACCGATGCCGAAGTGATATAAACTGATGCCGACATCCGTTAAAAAAACAGTCTTTTGAATGGTGTCAATAAAAGAGAAAACAACATTGTGAAAACTCGGCAAAAAAAACTCATTTTTAACAACAAAAACCGATATAAATTCCCAAACCGCCGCTGCAGCTATCAATGATAATATTTCGATCTTTTTAGATAATATTTTTTGAATAAAGTTCGAGTTCATGTCTATTATAATAACGTTATGGTTTATAATCTTGTAGGAAAAATAAATGATTCAAAAAAAAGAATGCACAGATGGACTAATATTTTTTAATCCAAGATTCGGGTTTAACATGAATTATTTTTTAATCCAAGATTCGGGTTTAACATGAATTATTTTTTAATCCAAGCTTCCGGTTCAACACGGTAACCGCCACCGCTTCTTATCAAAGGGGGATAGGATGAAATTTCCTCAATTGTCATTTTCAATGAGCCCGAAAAAAATCTCTCAGCCACATCTTTCCAAGGAAGAGCATAAGCTTGGCGCGCGTGTCCGACACCAAACCTCAATTCGACCGCCAAAAAACCACATCTTCCGGAACTTTTTAAAAAATCCGATATGCGTTCTATTTGATGAACGCCTTTTTTATCTGTTGTAAAATGCTGTGTAAAATAAAGCGCCTTTGTTCCTTTTTCAACAGAAATGCTCTTACATTCAATCCCGAGATAATAATCCGGATTGAGCGAATCCACTAAAACATCCAAAAACTGAGGCGTAAAACGATGCTGCTTTAATCGATAAGAAATGCCTTTGATATTGTTTTCCTTAAAATAAGTATTGAAGGATGAAACAAGACCGCGTTCAAATTCCGTCATCTCAAATAAAATTGCCGAAAAGATATATGATGTTTTGCTGTGTCCGGAGAAAGTATTCAAAAAAGAAAAGAAAAAAAGAAGGGAAGAAAGAAAAGGGAAGAGAAAAAAAGAAAGGAAGAAAAAAAAGGAAGAGGAAAAAAGAAAAAATCAATAAAAAGAAAAATGTCAATTTTTTAAATCACTCTACGCCGCGAATGAAATTTCCTTTTGTAAATTCCGAACCGTCTTTGGAATGGGATTCATAAAATTCATTGGTTTCACTTTCAGCCAATCCTTTTTTATAAAGGGAAACCAGATCAAAAATTTCATCCGGTGTATGACCAATGCCGTCAATTCTGAAAATTGACACGCCCGCCGCTTTTAAATTAGGAAGAAGGTCGTAAGCGTTGAGCTCTTTTGAGTTAAAAATAAAACATCGGCCTGTCGTATCGCTGAGAACCGGAAACGAAAAATCTTTGGAGTCTTTTAAAACATATCTCTCAAGCGGAATGGAACTGCTGTTGTCGGAAAAAGATTTATTTTTAAATGTGCTTTTGGATAAAACGGCATCAAGAAGAGGATGTTCTGTGACCATTAAACGTTGGCGACCGTGAACCGCCGCCTCAAAAACCGGCAAAGAATTGGTTTTAAAAATGTACCCTCGACTGATTGAGGCAATATCGTCTATCGAAAGCTCGGGAGATAACATCACCGATGTAACGCCTGCCATTGAAAAAATTGAAGCGGCGTCGGAATTGAATATGTTAAAGGCGGCGTCCGTTGCAATTTTAAACACTCCCGAAAAGCGTGGGTTTGATGAAAGGTATTCATAAACACCGAGATTTGACACCAATATGTTTTTAATGCCGAGTTCCTGAAGAACCAAAAATGTTTCTTCCAAGTCCTTAAAATCCGATTCTTTTGTCACAAATGATGTTTTGAAAAAGAGTTTGTCCAAATCTTTTGCAGAAACATCTGACAAAATGGACTTTAATTGACGGAGAAGGATTCCGAATTCTTCTTTTGTGACCGGACACCTGAAAATATCATGACTGATATAAACACGATCGGCTCCGGCTTTTAATGCCGCTTTTAAGTCATCGCCGGAATAAACACAAACCGAAACCTGCGGGTTTTGGAGAAACGGCAAAACGGAAACGGATTGTCTTAAAGTACATTCATTTTGTTTTTGAGACACAGTGCATTCTTCTGCTTTTTGAGATACAGTACATTCATTTTTCTTTTGCGGATCTGTACGGCGGCTCTTTTCAATGCGTACTGCTAAAAGAGCTTGAAGCGCTTTATTTCGAATACTTTTAAATTCACCGACCGGAATAAAACAGTCTCCTTCTATTGAAACATAAACGGAAAAAATATTATAAATTGTGTTGCCGATTTTAGACAACATGTCTGTTGCTTGCTCTTTCGTGAAAGGATTTTTTTTCGCAGGCTCAATGATGTATTCCGAGCAAATAGAAATTGTATTGCCGTCAAAATCTTGTGCTGTAATAATAATCGGAGAGCCTGTTTGAATTCGACAGGAAAACGAGGCATTTATTTTCAATGATTTTTCGGGGGATAATTTTTCAATCAATTCGGAGATGGGAAACTGATCAGTTGAAAGGTATTGTTTTTCGATATCAAAAGAGATAGGAGTTTTAGATTTGAATTGGTATGTTTCAAAAACCATTTCTTCGAGTTGTCCGTCTTCAAAGGAAGGAATCGTTTCGGAGAGATCTCTTTGAAGAAGATCGTCATAAGTTTTGTAAACGCAGTCGCCGACGTTTGGCACGTCGTCATGATCAAATAAAAATGCTGCCGGAATTGAAACAATATCTCCGGCACCGGCTTTGTCACAAATTTTATGGTTGATAAACATTTTTTTGATCATAAATCCTTGGCGCGGATCTTCCACAGATTCCATATTTTTGCCAATGTCACCGATAGAGATGCCGTCTCGTGTGGATAAATCAGAAGTTAAGGAAATATTGATTTGAGCATTTCGATAATCAACGGCAGAGATTTTGCCGATTGTTAGTCCTTTATTATAAGGCAGTTTGCGGCTCATCAAATCGTTTTTTGGATTTGTGATAAAATAACCTTCTGTAAAATCCCGATTAAAAAGTTTTTTGAGTTTTTCTTTTTCAGAAGGAGTCGGCAATGATTCTTTTTGTGACGCCAAAATGCGGTCAATGATTTTTCGATAAACGGAAACAACACCGGCAACATATTCGGGTTTTTTCATACGTCCTTCAATTTTAAAAGCATCTATGCCGGCTTTCATTAATTTTGAAATGTGATCTGTTGCATTTAAATCTCGAGGGCTTAAAAGATATTGTCCTTCTGTGTGTATCGGTTTTGCATCTGCCAACAATTCATACTTTTTACGGCACGGCTGCGCACATCTGCCACGATTGCCGCTTCGGGAACCGACCAGACTGCTGAAAAGGCATTGCCCTGAATAACAAATGCAAATCGCACCATGAATAAACGTTTCAACTTCGACGCCGGTATCCTTAATAGCTGACAGTTCTTCAATCGAATTTTCGCGAGCGGGAACAATTCGGCTGACACCATATTTTTTTAAAAAGGCGGCATGATAAGAATTGTGAATGGTCATTTGGGTACTGGCATGAATCGGGAAATTCGGATACATCTCAAAGAGGCGTTTTAAAAGACCTAAATCTTGAACAATAAAACTGTCAGCGCCATATTCATACAACCTGGAAAACAAAGCCACGACCTCATCCAATTCATCCTCCCGATACAGCGTATTCAATGTCACATATACTTTTTTTCCAAAAGCATGCGCGTAATCTATTCCGGCAGTTAATTCGCGATCCGAAAAATTGCCGGCAGAAGCGCGGGCACTGAACCGAGAAGCACCCATATAAATCGCATCCGCTCCATTTTGAACACCGGTAATTAAAGAAAGCAAGGTTCCTGCCGGCGCCAACAATTCGGTATTATGAAACCCCGAAGAAGAAACAGAAGCTGATGAATGAGACGAATGAGACATAACAAATATTTCCTGAATTGAATCAAAACTGACAATGGATTGATTTGACATTAAATGAACGTTTTGTTTGAATTGAAATGAAAAGGCAAAAAACAAATGCAAAACAAAATCAATCAAAACAAAATCAATCAAAACAAAATCAATCAAAACAAAATCAATCAAAACAAAATCAATCAAAACAAAAACAAATCAAAAAACAAAAACAAATCAAAAAACAAATCAAAAAACAAATCAAAAAACAAAATCAATCAAAACAAAATTAAAAAAAATAAACTTCTTCACCTAAATAAAAAAGAAAAAAAGTTAAACGGGTCGGTCGTTTAATCTTTAATTTGGTCGGCTGTAAAACCGCGCTGAATGAGTACTTCTTTCATGCGTCCGATATGATTGCCCTGTAATTCAATGGTGCTGTCACGAATTGTACCGCCGCAGGCAAATTTTGATTTTAAATATGTTGCCAGGTCGTGAATTTCGATTTCATTCGGATCTAAACCTTCAACAATTGTCACTTCTTTTCCATATCTTCTTCTGTTAACTTTTACGGTAATTCTTTGCTGTTCTTTTGCGACTTCTTCGCAAATACACAATTCTTCAGGCAAACCGCAAACCGGACACATTCCTGTACTCATTATTTATTACAATCCTCCAAAATTTCAAATGTTATAATCTGTGATTTAAATCACGCATAATTTTTATTTACCGAGTTGACCTTGTGCGTCCCACGGTTATATAGATAATGATAATGTA
>WRNK01000024.1 GCA_009776675.1 Methanimicrococcus sp. | reverse complement strand
TAGTTTTATAACTAAAAATCATAAAAGAGCAAAAGGCTGAAATNNAAATCAATATTATTCAATCTCACCTCCAAAAGAGCCTTAACTTTATTAATATTTCAAAAGAAATGAAGCATGAGTCTTCGTGTTCGGTTTTATAAATTTAATTCATTTAATCCACTAAATTCAGTTTTTGTGATTTTGTTTTTTGTTTGACATATTCAAATGATCGGATTTCAACAGCCGCTCTCAAAGCTTGCCGATATGTGCAAGATATTAAATCCCCTCCATTGATTTTGAATTTTTTGTTTCGGACAGCTTCTTTTTTGGGTTTTTGCCTTCATGATCGATTGCAGATAATTTTTGGATCTGACAGGAGACAAAATTATGCAAAATGAAGACACAACAAAATATATTATTCAAACAAAAATTAATGCGGACGGCATTATTGAACGTCCGGACATTGTCGGTGCCATTTTCGGGCAAACCGAAGGCCTTTTGGGAACAGATTTGGATTTGAGAGAACTTCAAAAAACAGGGCGTATCGGTCGAATTGAAGTCATGGTCACAACAAAAGCTGGCAAAACACGCGGCAACATTTTCATTCCATCCAGTTTGGACAAAGTGAAAACGTCTGTCTTAGCCGCTTCCCTTGAAACCATTGACCGCGTCGGTCCGTGCGTCGCAACTATTGAAGTGATAAAAATCGAAGACGTCCGCGCCGCAAAAAGAGTCAACATTATCGAACGCGCCAAAACCATTTACAAAACGATGTTTGATGACGAACTTTTGGAAGCACAAGAAATTACAGATGTTATTCGTGAATCTGTACGCGTTGAAGGCATCACAACATACGGCAAAAACAAACTTCCGGCAGGTCCTGAATACAGCGCCAATGAAATTATCGTTGTAGAAGGACGTGCTGATGTTTTGAACCTTTTGAAGTACGGCATCAAAAACACAATCAGTGTCGGTGGTACAAATGTACCTCCTGAAGTTGTTGAGTTGTTGGCCGGCAAAAAAGTGACGGTCTTTACAGATGGTGACCGCGGCGGCGAATTGATTATTCGTGAATTAATTCAATTAACAGACGTGGATTTCGTGGCGCGCCCACCGGATGGAAAAGCCGTGGAAGACTTGGTCCAAAAAGAAATTATTTTGGCATTGCGCCACAGATTGACGCGCGATCAATACATCGAAAAGTATGGCATCATTTTGCCGTCTTCCGGCAAATTTAGAAAATCGCCGGCGGTATCTGAAAGCGGTACAGAGCGCCAATTTTTAACAAGCAAGTTCCTTGAAAAGAAAACACCGAAAAGAGTTGCAAAAATCAGACAAACCGCTCTTTTGGCCGGCAGCAAATTTGCAGAAGAGCCAAAGGAAGAGGAAGAAGAATCAATTCACAGCGTCCACAAAAACCGAGATCGAATCAAATCTCTTGAAGCATTGGAAAAAACACAACCTCGTCCTGAAATAAAGAAAGATGAAGATGTTGAAGATTTTATTTCCGTCAGATATGTAGATTTAGACCAAGAACCACAAGCTGAAAAGCCTGTTTTTGCACACCGCCCTGAACCTGTCTTTGATGAAGAGAGACCTCAAAAAAGAGGCAGAAAAGAACGAGAGGAGCCTGAAAAAGAAAAACCCGCAATTCCGGCGCCTTTTGACAAAGAAATGAATGACTTGACAGGAACATTAAATTCCAAAATTTTAGATGAAAACAATGCCGTTCTTTGCGAAATGCCGGTCAGAGATTTGGCAAACACCCTTAAAGAAGGCGTGGAAGGCGCCAAAACTGTTCTCTTTGACGGAGCTGTCAGCCAAAGAATTATTGATATTGCTGCCGAAAAAGGAATAAAAACCGTTATTGGATTAAGAATGGGCAATGTTGTAAAAATGCCGTCTGATATGAAAGTCTTGACATCTCAAGTTTAACCAAAAAAGTGGTCGTGATTTGAACACCGAATTGTTTGGCTGTTCTTATCATGACCTTTTTTTATTTTTTAAAAATAGGGCGGATATTTTTTTGAAACTTTTTGTGTCGGCTTGACACGTTCTTCATACCACAACTTGGAATTTGAACGTTCGGTTTCGGTTTCTTCTGCCGATTTTTCTATATTTTTAATCTCTGTTTCTTCAATTTTTGCTGTCAAAAACAGGTCTTCAAATACGACTTTAGATGGGGCGGATTTGTTTTTGGGTTCCGGCTGATTTTTGATTTCTTCCCCTCGGTTTGCTGTTTGAGAGGAATTTGTTGTTTGAGAGATTTTACTTTGAGAGGATTTGCTTGGAGAAGAGTGTGTGTGTTTTTCAGCAGGAACTGCCATGGGTGCAAAATCGGGATAAGGTTTTCGTTTTGGAGATGAAGCTTGCGGCGAAGAAGAGATTTGTGATATTGAAGCAGGATCGGTAGGATCGACGGGATTGGCAAGGTCGGTAGGATCCGGAGTTGATTTGGACACCGGCCGGGTATTTGAATTGTCACCGACAACAACGGTTCCGAAGGGTGTTTCGATGGTTTGAAATTTTAATGTTTCATCTTCAGCCTCGTCGTAAGAAATCAATTCAACATCCAACATTTCATCTTGGGGGACAGCTGCAATTTCCGAAAGCTTTGGTTTTGGATAGCCGTTTATAATAAATTCAGCATCGTCTTTCGTGTTTTCCACAGGAAACTGTGGGGTCAGCTGATCGCTTATCTGCTGCAAGGGGGTTATTTGGGGATGAGAATTATTTTCATCACTTATTTCAATTTCAGAAACATGTTCCGGCAATATTTCCAATTCAGAAACATGTTCCGGCAATATTTCCAATTCAGAAACATGTTCCAGCAATATTTCCAATTCAGAAACACGCTCCGGCAATATTTCCAATTCAGAAAATTCAATATCTTGTTCTTCAGAATCATTACGGCAGCTTAAATTGTCTGCTTTGACAGTCTTTTTTGTGATGGAACCGATTTTTTTAACTTGGGCTTTGCCGATGATTTCTAACCTTTTGCTGTTTATATAATCCGCAGTACAGCCTTCCATTAAAATAACGCTGCTGCCGCATTCAATGGACTGAACAGTCACATTTTGAAAGAGTGAAATGTCACCGCTCACATGAATGGGACCTTTGACAACCGATTGAGAGCCGAGAAGTACATTTTCAGCATTCAGGCAGCCTTCAATAACACAGCCCTTCCCGAATTGTGCATTTCCTTTAATTTTAACATTTTTCCAAAAATGAACACCCGGTCCGACCATGACATTGCCGTTAATGAGAATATCTTTCTCATAATAAGATTTTTTTGAAATAATATATGTGTCTGATGGTGAATGATAGCGAATACTTTGAGAAGAATGTGAAGTCATAATGTTAAAATCACGTATTATTATTTAAATTCATGTTCAAAGAAAAGGAGGAATAATGCGTTTTTTAAAATTTTTCAAATACAAATTTAGAAAAGGGAAAAGAAAAGAAGACAGATTTAAGAAAAGGAAAAGTGGGTGTTTTTATTTTTGTAAAATGTCAACGTTGCTGATTTTTTCATTTAATCTTCTATGTTTTTGATTTTTTTCATTTAATCTTCCAAGATTCTGATTTTTTTTCTTTTAATCTTCCAACGTTTTTGATTTTTGGACATACCAAAGAGCGTTTTGAATCGTTTGTTGAACCTCATCATCCGTCACTTCCCGAATAACTTTTCCGGGAACGCCCAAAACCAAACTTTTTGGCGGAATGATTTTTCCGGCCGGAACTAAAGCATTTGCTCCGATAATGCTTCCTGCTCCGATAACGGCATCGTCTAATATGGTTGAATTGATACCGACGAGTACATTGTCTTCAATGATGCAGCCGTGAACGACGGCGCAATGCCCGATTGTCACATTTTTTCCGATAACGGTTGCAACATCTATATTGCTGTGAAAAACACAATTGTCCTGAACATTGCTGTTATCGCCGATTATTATTGGACCGGTATCGGCNCGAATCACGGCGCCGTACCAAACACTGACGTTTTCACCAAATGTGACATCACCAACGATTGTTGCATTTTTTGCTTTTTTAACCATAATTTGCCTTTTTGTCTTTTTTTGAAATATTAGAAGTCAAAATATTTGAATCCTCACAAAAAAAGCACAAATATTCAAAAACCGGAACAGATTCACAAAAATAATTTAATTTCTTTTAATTTTTGTACGAAATAATTTAATAATAATCAAAGAATAAATCATGAAAAAACGAGACATAGATAAATATATATAATTTGAAGGTAGATTGTTTTTTAGGATTCTTCGGAATTCAATTAATAATTTGTTCTCCACACCCATAAAGAGAGAAGATAATATGGCAAAAGCAGAAGCAACAAAAGCACCGGCAAAGAAAGCAAAACCAGCAGCAAAAGAAGCACCAAAAAGAGCAGCATGCGGAACAAAGAAAAAATAAATCCGTGTTGTTTTTTGAATAAAGTCTTTATTCAATCTGTTTTGTCATTTGTCTGCGAAGGCAAATGATTTCAAATTTATTTTCAAACAATTGCTTTCTTCTTGATTTTTCATTTTGATCAATCGTGTTTTGCAGATGAAACAAGCGCTTTGTTATTTGTTTTGATCTTTTTTTCTATTTTTTCTTTCTTTTTTTCTTTCTTTTTTTCTTTCTATTTTTTTTTCTTCTTCTTTCTATTTTTTCTTTCTTTTTTTAAAATGTTGACGCTTTTTTTGATTTGATCTGTTGCTGAAATCAAATTCTTCAAATTTGGATGTTTTTGGATTTTTGAATTTAGCAAAAAGCAACGTAATATTGGCCATTTTTGTGAACGGTTACAGGAACGTCAAAAAGCGCTGTTAAATTGTCATTTGTCAGGATGGTATCCTTCGGACCGTCTGCAAAAATTCTGCCGTTTTTAATCAGAATAACGCGCGAAATTTCGGGGATAATGTCAGACAAATCATGTGTGACCATAATAATATTTTTGCCGGCTTTGGCGATCCCGCTGATTGTTTTTCTGAATTGGGACAGGGATTTCATATCCAAACTGTTTGTCGGCTCATCTAAAACCAATGCTTGAGGGTCATGAACCAAGGCTCTGGCGATTAAAACTTTTCGAGCTTCTCCGGTGGAAATTTGTGTCATTTTCTTGTCTGAAAGATGAGAAATATTTAAAAATTTTAAAATTTCATAGGCAGTGGCTTTCATTTCAGTATTAACACTAAAAATATCATAGATGCCGATACTTGAAAAAAAGCCGGACAAAACGGTTTCAAAAACAGTCACATCTCTCAAACATAAACTTTGAAGGTCGGTGGTGATGATTCCAAGCTGCCGGCGCAAATCAAAAATGTTCCAAAGTTCTTCGCCCATGATCTTCATTCTTAAATCGGAAACGTCTGCAAGCGGATAATATTCTCTTGTCATCACTTTAATGAGAGAAGATTTTCCGGAACCGTTTGGACCGATAATAGCAACATTTTCACCTGCGCCAATCGTAAGTGAAATTTGATCTAATATCAAACGATCTTCTTTGATGACGGAAATATTATTAAAGTCAATGAGCGGTGATTTTTCCATATTGTATCTCACGCCTTATTTTTTATATCAAGTATTTGGCGTTGTGTGTATCATTTTTTTGTCTTGTGTTTGGCGTTGTATGTATCATTTTTTTGTCTTGTATTTGGCGTTGTATGTATCATTTTTTATGTCATGTTCTTTGGTCACATGCTTCATTTTTTATTTCTGAATCCTTCTTCAGAATTCGGATCAGACAAATGCGTGATTTGTCTTAACTTTCGGATTTGATATTGATATCTGAACCAAATAAGTCCTATGAGCGCAAGCAAAACAATGCTGGCAAGAGTGAAATAAAAGGGTGCGCTGTTTTTATAATACTTCACGCTGACATTTCCAATCGGTGCATTCCATGTCAATATTTTTTGCCCGTTTGAATCGGTTTGAATTGAGTCAGGGTTAGGGGATGGTTTTCCAAAAAGGCGGTTTCCGGTTTCATAGTCCTCGGATAAAATAATTTGGACAGCTTGGGTGCCGTCGTTGACAGAAAAAGAATTGCTGCCAATCATCGGAGTCATTGTATAAACCAAAATGCCTGAAAAATTTTCCTCAAGAATTAATTTTACATCTCTGGAGGATTCTTTTTGTGCATATTCTAACGGTAAAATGACAGGCGATGAGACGGTTTCATTAATACCGTCTGTCGTCATTGAAAAGTTTTCATTTGTGATAAAATAAACATCCTTGATACGCGTGCTTGAAAGCCCGAAAAGTCCGGTTTCCTTAAGAATTTGAATTTCTTTTTTATTATCAACCAACAAAACAACTTGAACGTCGGAAGAATTTGAAACCGTGAAATATGTTCCGGATTCCACAACCTTTTCATGACCGCTGACTGTCGGAATAAAAACATTCAAATCATAAATTTCTGAAATATTCACATCTGTTTCGTTCGTTTCGCCGGAATCTGAGAGCAAGCCCAAACAACCGCTGAAAGAAACAGCTGCAAAAAGAATGAATATGAGAAAAATTAAAAAACTTTTTTTCATGGTACCAAAATGAATGTTGATTCTTAAAAATTTATTGTATCTCGGATGAAATGAATAGGTTTTATTTTTTTTTCATTTTTTTTCAAAAACTCTTTTAAACTTCAAGACATATCCCATCGTATAACTATTCACTTCAAAAAAGGAAATTATTATGGTCATGGATAACTTGGGAAATTCCCTCCAAAGCGCTTTAAGAAAATTGGTCGGTGCAGGCCGCATTGATGAAAATATCGTCAATGAGGTTGTCAAAGATATTCAACGTGCTCTTTTGACGTCGGATGTGAACGTAAAACTTGTCATGGAAATGTCAAAACGCATTAAAGAGCGTTCATTAAAAGAGACGCCGGAAAAGGGTGCTGATCCGCGCGAACATGTTGTTAAAATTGTGTATCAAGAAATGGTCGGCATAATGGGTCAAGGCGCTCAAGTCGAATTAAAGTCTCAAACCATTATGATGGTCGGTCTTCAAGGAAGCGGCAAAACAACCTCCGTTGCAAAATTGGCACGCTATTTCCAAAAGAAAGGATTAAAACCGGCTGTTATCTGCGCCGATAACTTCAGACCGGGCGCTTATCAGCAATTGAAAACACTGTGTGCCAAACTCAATGTTCATTTCTACGGCGAAGAAAACGAAAAAGATGCCGTCGGAATCGTTGTGCGCGGTATGAAAGAAATTGAAAAATACGACATCAAAATTATCGACACTGCCGGCCGCCACGCCCTTGAATCGGATTTGATTCAAGAAATGGAAAATATCCATGCTGCTGCAAAACCGGATCAAAGATACTTGGTTTTGGATGCGGCGATTGGTCAACTGGCGGGCCAGCAAGCCAAAGCTTTCAATGACGCTGTGGGCGTGACCGGAATTATTATCACAAAATTAGATGGTACCGCAAAAGGCGGCGGCGCATTGTCTGCCGTTTCTGAAACAAATGCTCCCATTGCTTTTATCGGTACCGGCGAAACATCGGATGATTTCGAACGATTCGATACAGATCGATTCATTTCGAGATTGCTTGGAATGGGTGATTTGCAGTCGCTGCTTGAAAAAGTGCAGGAGTCCATGAAAGAATCCGATTTGAATGTGGATAACATCATAAAAGGGCGTTTTACATTAAACGATATGTATGCCCAGCTTGAAGCCATGAATAAAATGGGACCCCTCAAACAAATTTTGAATATGCTGCCGTTAGGCTCAATGGGTCTTGGCGGTGCGAAATTGTCCGATAAAGAATTGGAAACCACCAGTCTAAAAATGAAATATTACAAAGTGATTATGGAATCCATGACCGACAGCGAACGCAACGATCCGAAAACCATTGGTTCCACCCACATCAAACGCATTGCAATCGGATCCGGCAGAAGCCCCGAAGACGTCCGTGAACTTTTGAAGTATCACAAAACCATGCAAAATGCCTTTAAAAACTTCGCCGGAAAAGGTGGCGGTCGCAACATGCAAAAAATGATGAAGAAAGGAATGGACGGAAATATGAATGCGGGCGGAAAATTCCCATTCTGATTTGTGAAGGATTTTCTTTTTCCTTTTCTTGTTTTTTTTTGTTTTCTTTTTCTTGTTTTTTGTTTTTTTCATTTGATTTATGTTCGTGTCTTAACAAAGAATTGAATGCTGTAGCCATTTTCCTTTTTTCTTTTTCTTGTTTTTTTACTTAATTTTGGCTCGTGTCATTAACAGGGAATTTAATGTCACGGATACCGAACTGAGTGCCATAAAAGCGGCAGCCATCTCGGGAGTAATTAAAACGGTGTGGAAAATCGGAAAGAGAATTCCGGCAGCAATCGGGATTCCAATGGCATTGTATCCAAATGCCCAAATCAAATTTTGTTTTATTTTTCGAATCGTTAATCGGCTTAAATGAATGGCTGCGGCAACATCTTCGGGGTTGTTTTGGATTAAAACGATGTCGGCTGATTCAATGGATATGTCGGTTCCTGCGCCCATCGCAATGCCGACGTCGGCTTGTGTCAAAGCGGGGGCATCATTGACGCCGTCACCGACCATCGCCGCAGATATTTTTTGAGATTGAAGTTCTTTGATTTTATTGGCTTTGTTTTCGGGAAGGACTTCTGAAATCACATGATTTTCATCAATGCCGGCTTTTTGAGCAATAGATTTTGCTGTTCTTTCGTTATCCCCTGTCAGCATGTATACGAAAAGACCCATGTCCAAAAGTTTTGAAACCGCAGATGCCGATGCGTCTTTGAGGGTATCGGATACCGCAAATAAAGAAACAAAAACGTGGTCAATTGCCATTAAAATGACCGTTTTGCCTTCTTTTTCGAGCTGCTGAATTTGCTCTTCTTGTTTGGCGGTTGCTGTCAAAACACCCTTTTCCAAAAAAAAGAGACGTGTTCCAAGAAACACATGCTTCTCTTCAAAAATGGCTTCAATTCCTTTTCCTGTTATTGAAACAAAAGAATCGACCTGTTCAATTGGGATGTTTCGATTTTTTGCACCTTCGACAATGGCTTTAGCGATGGGATGTTCAGATCCGTATTCACAAGCCGCTGCGATTTTTAATAACTCCGGTTCTGTATAGCCGGCAACAACGTCAGTGCTTATGCCGGTGTCGGTGTTTGTGCCGATGTCGGCAAATGCCTTCAAAGAAACAATATCTGTCAACATCGGCTTTCCGATTGTGAGTGTTCCGGTTTTGTCAAAAACAACGGCTTTGATTCCTTTTGTTTTTTCAATGCTGTCTCCGCCTTTAATTAAAATGCCGTTTCGGGCGCCAAGTCCGGTGCCGACCATAACAGCTGCGGGCGTTGCAATTCCAACAGCACACGGGCATGAAATCATCAGAATTGTTACAAAAATCAGTAATGAAAACAAAAACGGACTCGTGCCTGCATATGCCGGATAGTCTGAAACGGCGAATAATTTAAATCCGACAAAATACCAAAATAAGAAGGCTAAGGCGGATAAAATAAAAATTGTAACGATGAAACGACCAGCGACTTTGTCAGCCAATCTTTGAATCGGCGGCTTTTTTGTTTGCGCTTCTTCGACAAGTTGAATAATTTGATAGAGGGCAGTGTCTTTGCCGACTTTTTCGGCACGAAATTGAATCCATCCGGAAAGAACCAAAGTACCGCCGATGACTGAATTTCCGGCTTCTTTTTCCACAGGAAGGCTTTCTCCCGTGAGCATGGATTCGTCAATCGTTGACGTCCCGAAAAGAACGGTTCCGTCAACCGGAACCTTTTCTCCGGAACGAACAACCAAAATATCTTCAATTTGGACAACTTCGATCGGGATTTCAAATTCATTGCCGTCTTTTAGAAGACGGCATGTCTTGGGCTGCAAACCCATTAATTTTTGGACGGCTGCGGATGTTTTGCCGCGCATTCGAGCTTCCAAATATTTGCCAAAAATGACAAAAATAAACAGCATTGCAACTGTTTCATAATAAAGATGGTGATAACCGGGACCTAAATCAAAAAATGTCGACGCCACGCTGACCAAATAAGCACACCCTGTTCCGGCGGCAACCAACATATTCATGTCAGCAAGTCTGTTTTTTAAGCCTTTAAAGGCGCCAATAAAAAATTGACGTCCGGGACCGATAATTAAAAGTGTTGTGAGACAAAAAAGCAAATAGTTGTTTGTTAAAAAATCGGGAACAAAATCCAGCAGCGGTGTCATCATTTTCATGTTTCCCAGAATAATCGGAATACCGATAATGACGCAAAGAAGGAAACGGTTTCTTTGGAGAACAGCCTCCTTTTCAAAAATATCAAAATGGGATGAATTATCTGTTTTTTCAATGGAGGCTTCATATCCGATATCAACAATTGTTTTAATAATGTCATCCGGTGTGATTAAAGAAGGATCATACCAAACCATTCCTTTGAAAAGTGCTAAATTAACAGAGGCAAAAGACACGCCCTTCTTTTTCAAGAGGGTTTTTTCAATATTTGCAGCACAAGCCGCACATGTCATGCCGCCGATATTGAGGGTGAGTTTTTCATTTGTTTTGGATCCGGTTTGGGAGGTTAGAATGGATTCTTTCGCTGCGGTTTTATCAAAAGCAATCGGGCATGATTGGTCAGAGGGCAGATTGGATTGATCAAAAGCAGTCGGGCATGATTGGTCAGAGGACGGACCGGATTTATCAAAAGCAATATGATCTGATTGATCGGATTTTGAAAGAAGCGGTTCTTTTGAGAGAGAGGGAAGATAATCTTCTTTTAAAATGGCATCAAACAAAGCATCCGTGTTTGTTTGGCTTTCATCAAAATCAATAACAACCGTTCCAATTTGATGGATTTCATCCAGTGTGATGTCTGCAGAAATAAC
>WRNK01000023.1 GCA_009776675.1 Methanimicrococcus sp. | reverse complement strand
CCGCCGGTAGCATTGACCGTGCCGCCGTTGATTGTGATGTTGCCGCCCGAACCGTCGGTGTAACTGCTGGCACCATCGCCGCCGCCGATACCCGCACCGCCGCCAGCAGTTTCATGGCCTGTGCCGCCACCGATTGCCGTGACGTTGCCGCCATTGATTATGATATTGCCGCCAACGCCGCCGTCGCCGCCGCCGATTCCTGCGCTGTAATTACCGCCGACTGCTCTGACATCGCCGCCGAGGATAATGATGTTGCCGCCTGATCCATCGTAGCTGTCAACGCCGTCATTGAAACCTCCGCCAATGCCCGCACCACAGTAGCCGCCGTAGGCATTAACCGCACCGCTCAGTATAACTAATGTACCATTCGTGGTCTGGATAGCTGCGCCACAAGCAAATTGAGGCCTGGTAGTTGCTCCATTCTTGACTTCAAGTGCGTTGCCGCCACCGGTTACACTATCATCAATAACCAATGTAACATCGGAATTAAGGTGGATGCCGTTAGACGTTCGACCTGTCGCATCAGGCAAATCGATTGTTAAATTATAACCATTAAGGTCAAGTTTAAGGCTGCGTCCGATCGTGAGTTGGGTGTCCCCGCTGATATCGGCTGCAAGTCTGATAACGTTGTCGCTCGTTACGGCCGCTGCTGCGGTTTGTAATTCGGCGTAGGTGCTGACGTCTGCCGCAAACGCCGGTGTGGCGAGCATCAGAAACAGAAAAACTGCCAGGCAGGCAGTCAGCAAAATTGACTTCGTGTGTTTTAAATTATTTTTTTTAATAAGCGAATCGTCTCGTAATGATGGTTGAATACGGTGCTGCCGTCGGATCGGGTGATTCATTTGATTTATTCCTTCTTTGTTTTCATTTTGTTTATTTCCTTTTTTATTATGCCCTTTTTTGAAATTATTTGATTTGATCATGCTGTGCGTGATTTTTTGGAGTTTTGCATGATTCAGTTTTTGTTTTTTATTATTGTTTTTTATTACATTTTTTATTAATTACTAATCCATATTGTTATGCCATTTAAATATTTGTTATTTTTATACTTTGCAGTATACGGATAATCATTTTGAAGAAAAATGAGATATGCATCCACTTATTTTTTGAGAGGATGCACTTCTCTGAGCACCAAAATTTAAAATCATTTTTTCATTTTGAAGAATGCCAAAATTTAGAACCATTTTTTCTTTTTGAAAAACGCCAGCATTATTACAAGGACGGCAAGCATTCCCGCAAGGCAAATATAGTATCCGTATTCCCAATACAATTCCGGCATATTATCAAAATTCATGCCGTAAACTCCGGCAATAAACGTGAGCGGGATGAAGATTGTAGAGATCACGGTTAATATCCGTATGGTTTCATTCAGACGTTTTGAAATGCCTGCATTATATAAGTCAAAAATACCGCTGACAATTTCACGATTCGTGTCAATTGTTTCTGTAATGCGTGCCAAATGGTCGTAAACGTCACGGAAATAAACACGCGTTGATTTCTTTATTAATTTAGAATTTATTTTTTCTAATTTTTCAACAACAGTTGATAACGGACGAACAGCTTTATTAAAAATTGACAATTCGGTTCTCATTTTATTGATATCTTTTGCACTGTCCTTTTCAGATGATTCGACAATTGCTTTTTCAACGTCATCAAACCATTCGTCAAACGATTCCAAAACGAAGAAGTAATGGTCAACAACAATGTCAATTAATGCGTATGTTAAGTAATCGGCACCGAATTTTCGCATTTTTCGATCTTTTTGAATTCGTTTAATGACCGGATCAAAAATGTTCGTTTCTTTATCAATAAATGTCAATACCATTTTGCCCATGGTAATAATACTGATTTGTTCGTAAGTTGTTTCGTTATATTCTTCATCGAAATGAATCTCTTTTAAGACGGTAAAAATGTAATTTCCAAAATCTTCGACTTTGGGTCTTTGGAGTTGGTTGACAATGTCTTCAAGTGCTAAACGGCGGATGTTATATTTTTCACCCAACAAGCGTACTTTTTCAACATCCTGAAGTCCCGTTGTATGGATCCATACAATTTTATCGGGGGCTTTTTCAATCTGAATGTCTGCAGGTGTCTGAACTCGCCGATCACTGTGTCCTTGTTCATTATATTCGATGATTCGAATTGTGCATTTTTCAATTGGTTTTTCTTCTTCAATGTCGCATTTTTCTTCATCGCCGCTTTCTTCTTCCTTTTCCTCCTCCTCTTCTTCTTCATCCAAATAAATTAAAGTTCCTGGCGGAAGTCCGGCTTTGTCGGATTCTTTTACTAAGACATCACTGACGACAGCTTCGGCATCACATGCATTTTCAATTGGTTTTTCTTCTTTGCCACCGTTTTCTTCTTCACCGTTACTTTCTTCTTCGTTGCCGTTTTCTTTTTCGCCTTCGCTTTCTTCTTCGCTGCCGTTTTCTTTTTCACCTTCACTCTCTTCTTCAATGTTGTTTTCTTCTTCGCCTTCACTTTCTTCTTCGATGTTGTTTTCTTCTTCGATGTTATTTTCTTCTTCGATGTTGTTTTCTTCTTCGATGTTACTTTCTTCTTCGCCTTCTTCTTCGATGTTGCTTTCTTCTTCGCTTTCTTCTTCGATGTTGCTTTCTTCTTCGATGTTGCTTTCTTCTTCGCTTTCTTCATCATTTGGATAAGTTAAATTTTTTGGCGGCAGCTTGGCTTTGCCGGATTTTTTTACTAAGGCATCACCGATGATAACTTCGGTGTCCTTGACATCGCTTTTTTTTTCTAAATCCATTTCGTTTTATTCCTCCTGTTTATTTTTATAAGGAAATCATTTTCTGAGTTGTTTTTATTGATTTTAAATTAATAAGGTTTATAGTCAGCTTTCATTTATATTCTATGTTTGTTTAACGTTTGAATAATTATGTATATGTTTTCAGTCTTTTGGTTGTCACTATGATTTTTTCAGACCTTTTGGTTTATTTTTTGTTTTTTATCGGATTTTGTTTCATTGCGGTTGGTGCAGATTGGTTTGTTGATTCTGCCGTCAATATTTCCAAAAGAAGCGGCATTCCAAAAGCTGTGATTGGTGCGACAATTGTGAGTTTTGCGACAACGGCTCCTGAATTTATGGTCAGCTTTTTGGCGGCGATTCAAGGACATTCCGACATGGCAATCGGAAACGCAGTCGGTTCAACGATTTGCAACATCGGAATTGCCGTCGGATTCATTGTGATGTTAAAAACCGTGGCAATTGATGATAAAAAATTCAGCGTGAAAGCTTTAATGATGCTTCTTGCCGGCGGTGTTTTGGTATTGGTAAGTTTAAACGGCGTGATTACGCGTCTTCACGGAACCATTTTTTTGATTTTATTTGCTGCATATATTTTTTATATTTATTGGGAACAAAAACGCAATCCAAAAAAAGAATCGGGTGAAAAAGAATCGGACGATTCCGGAATCGTTCAAAAAGGCATTTGGTCACATGTTAAAATCAATGGAAAATACCTCGACGCCATTGTCTTTCTCATCGGCGGCGCCCTCGTTGTCATCGGAAGCCGCTTGATCGTGGACAACGGTCTTTTGATTGCGGTAAAGATCGGCATTCCTGAAATTATTATTAGTCTGACTGTCATTTCAATTGGAACAGCCCTTCCTGAAATTATCACAGCGTTTACTTCCTTTAGAAAAGGCTTCCAAGAACTTTCGGTCGGAAACATCGTCGGTTCCAACATTTTAGACATCACAATGATTTTAGGCGTTTCTTCAATGTTCGTTGATCTGAATGTCAACAGCCAACTGCTCAGATATGATTATATTTTCATGCTTTTGCTCTTCGTTTTACTTGTCTTTTTTGGGTACAAAAAACGCATTACTCGAAGTCAGGGTGCACTCATCGCATTGATTTATATTATCTATGTTGCCGGTCTCTTTCTTTTTGTTTAATCAATATATTTAATTAAGAAGACTTTGATTATCAATAAAAGTGACATTATGGTAAATTACAATGCAATGCCCGAATCGGAACGCATCCGCCATTTGAAAAAGCATGCAGAGTCGGCAGCTCGATTGATTAAACAGCATTCTTATATCGGGTTAGTGACGCACAACGATTCTGACGGGCTTTCCAGTGCTGCGATTATGATTCAGGCGTTTAAACGTGAAGGAATAACGTATTACCATAAGATCGTCCCAAGACTGGATGAAGGAATTGTTGCGTCAATCGCCTCTGCCTATCCCGAAGATTTTTTGCTTGTTTTCTGTGATATCGGAAGCGGTCAAGGAGACATTTTGTCTGTTCTTCCAAATCCGATCGTGATTTTAGATCACCACGTTCCTGTGGGAAAATCCCCTGCAAAAGCTGTCGTCAATCCGATGCTCGTCGGTCTTGAAGGTTCCAACATGATTTCCGGCGCCGGCGTTTCTTATTTGACGGCACGCGCCATGCGTCCCGAAAATGTAGATTTATCATCGCTTGCCGTTACCGGAATGATTGGCGACCGCCAATTAATCATTGCGGCAAACGCCGTTATTTTAGAAGAAGCTGTAAGTTCCGGCGCGGTTGCTGTGCGCCGCGGACTAAAAGTAGGAGATGGCTCCCTGCTTGACGTTTTCATGAAAACAACAGAGCCATATTTGGACATCACCGGAAAGCCGGACGCCATTTGTTCTTTTTTGGAAGATTTGAAATTAGATGCCGGCAAAAACATACGCGATCTCACTGAGGGTGAAATGAATCGTTTATGTCAGGCGGTTTTGTCTAAGTTAGATCAGATTCATTGCCCAGACGCCATTGAAGCAGCCGTCGGAGATGTTTATTATTTGAAAAACCAATTGGTCGAAAATGTTTTTGATTTGGCGGGCATTTTAGACAGCTGTGTCAAAGACGAAGATTTTGATGCTGCCATTGCACTTTGTTTGGGCGATGAAACGGTTTTAAACCGCGCTTATGAGTTTTATAAGGTCAATCAGGAAACGTTGATTCGAAATCTTTCGGAGGCTTTGCCACTTGCTGCATCTCTATCCAACCTCTCTTACATTTACGGCAGCGATCTCCAGTCTTCCGGCAGCATTTCAACCACTTATGTCCGGTATGTGGATCCGTCAAAACCGTTTGTCTGTTTAAACGAACGCGAAAGCATCATTCGAATTTCCGCACGCGCAACACGAGATTTGATTCAAAAAGGACTTGATCTTTCCATTTCTGTTCGAGAAGCGTCTGCAAGTGTCGGCGGTGTCGGCGGCGGTCATAAAATTGCGTCAGGCGGTGTTTTGCCGATCGGAACAAAAGATGCGTTTTTGGAAAAATTAAATGAGCTGGTTGGCATACAGCTCGCTTCTGCCAAAGAAAAATCTTCCCTTCATATCAGCGGTTGCATTCGATTTATCGATGAAACGGATGCCGAAAAAGAAAATCATCATGCAGAAAAGTTGGCAGTCTCTTTAGCACCGGACAATCTTTACGGTACGGAGACAAAGGTTGAAGATGGGTATGTTGAAATTTGCTTGTCTTCCGATAAAATCGGCTCTCTTTTGGCAACGGCTGACGATTTGCTGATGAATGCGGACGGAGCAGTTCGTGTTACAAAAGCATCGCAAAAGAGTCGGGAAACAGAAAATTAATAAACCGATAGAGACTTTTTCTACTCATTTCAAACCGTTTATTGATTTCATATCATTTTTGTATTCATTGAATTTATAATTTATAAATCATTCAAAAGCAATAGGATGTTTCAAACATGGAATTTTACTTAAAAGCTTCTTTAAAAACAAGTGCCGATCCGGCTGCTGCTAAAGGAGATATTGAACGCGTGATGGCAGAAGCTGAAAAAACAATTTTAGCCAAAGGCGCCCCCGAAGGCGAAGGCGCTCAAATCAAATCCTGGAAGTTAGACGGCAACGCCATTCAAATTGAATTGGCATCCGGTCGTTATGTCCGTGTTCACGATGCGATTATGCGTCTGAGAAAACCGCTCGCCGACGCTCTTGGAAAAACGCATAAAATCGGTATTCGCGGAATGGATGTTGAGACTTTCACAATTACGGTTGCGTCTGACCATGATTTGAAGAACAAAAAAATTCCGTATGTTCAATCTGTCACTTTTGAAAACAACACCCTTGTCTTGGCATTGGAAGTCGGCGAAGCTGAAATGAGAAATCAGGTTCCTGACCGCATTTTGACATTGATTGAAGACAAATTGGATCAAGGCGAATACGGCGCCAAAGCGGAACACTGGAATTTGTTATGGGAAAGCAAAGACCGCCCGTTTCATTTCACGGCAGACCCGACGGAAGAGATGCTCAACGCCGGCTGGCTAAAACGCGGCGCCGGCAGAGGCCAGTGGATTCACGGGCCTGTGACAACAAAATTATTCCGCGTCTTTGAACAAATTGTCGTTGATGAAATTTTAAAGCCGCTTGGCTATGATGAAATGATTTTTCCCAAAATGATTATGTGGGACATTTGGAAACGCTCCGGTCATGCCAAAGGCGTTTATCCCGAAATTTACTATGTCTGCCCGCCCAAAACCCGCGATCCCGCTTACTGGGAAGATGTGATGGATTACTACAAAGTCACTCATGAAGTGCCGACAGAATTGATTAAAGAAAAAATCGGCGATCCGATCGGCGGTATGTGTTATGCACAGTGTCCGCCGTCTTGGGGTTTTTTCCAAGGCGAAACTATTGCAACAGACAGCTTGCCAATTCTGATATTTGACCGCTCCGGCACATCTCACAGATACGAAAGCGGCGGCATTCACGGTATTGAGCGTGTTGACGAATTCCACAGAATCGAGTTGGTTTGGATCGGTACCAAAGAGCAAGTCGTTGAAGTCACTCAAAATCTTCACGACAGATATATGCATATTTTCAATGATCTCCTCGATTTGAAGTGGCGAAAAGCATGGGTTACACCATGGTTTATGGCACAAGAAGGCATTGCCGGCATTGCAGCCGACGAAGTTACCGGAACCACCGACTATGAAGCACCGCTCCCGTATCGCGGTCCTGAAGGCGAATGGCTGGAATTTCAAAACGTCAGCATTAACGGCGAAAAGTATCCAAACGGCTTTAACGTAAAAAGCCAAAGCGGTGAAAAACTTTGGAGTGGATGTTCCGGCGTCGGTTTGGAACGCTGGACAGCTGTTTTTTTGGCACAGCACGGGCTTGATCCTGAAAAGTGGCCGCCGGAAGTTAAAAAGAGATTTGGAAGTATGCCAAAGATTGTTAAATTCATGTAATTGAAAAGGAGGCTTTCCTTTTCTTTTTTTTGTTTTTGAACATTTATTAAATCAATTCTACAAAAAATGAAGTTTCATGAAAACCAATTATTTTTAGATTTTTCATGAAAACCGATTATTTTCAGATTTTTCATGAAAACCGATTGTTTTTAGACTTTTTGGAAAAATCTGAGACATAAATATATATAATTTGGTGGCAGAGTGTTTCTAAGGATTCTTTGGAATTCAATTATTAATTCATTCACAAGGAGAAGAAAATATGACAGGTGTAAAAGATACAGTGGAAAAGACAGCAAAAGATGAAGTGAACAAGGCTGCAAGAGATGAGACGAGAAAAGCAGTGCAATCTGGAATCAAATCCGCAAAAGGTGCAATCTTTGGCGGAAAGAAAAAATAAGCTTGTTTGTTTTTTGAATAAAACTATTCAATTTTTCCAATAATTCCTTTATAAATCGTCTGAAGCTGCTTTTAGCTTCTTTTTTATTTTTTTAAAACCATTTCCTTTATATATTATTACTCTCTTCTGTTCTTGCCAATTAAATTCTATTCTTATTTCGACTCCAATTCGGAGTTTTATCAGACTTCTCTTGAAGTCGATTTTGTGTTATGTTTGCATTGGCGTAAGCTATCATTCTACGCCGCACATGATTTCTATTGAAAAATTTCCCTCTTTGGGATACTTCTTTTCAATGAATATCAGCTCTCAAATACACATCACCATTAACATCATCATTTACATCATTAACATCATCCCCCTTATTCAAAAATCAAATAAAAATAAAGGAAATTATTATGGCAAGAAAACAGCAAAAGAAAGTGGACAGCTGGAAAGAAAAGAAATGGTATAACATTGTCGCTCCTGAATTCTTAAATCGCATGCAGGTCGGACAAACAGTTGCATCCGATCCTGAATTAATGATTGACCGCATCATCGAAACAACTGTCGGTGAAATGACAAACGATATGTCCAAAAACAACATCAAAATGAGATTTAGAATTGTCCGAATCAACGGCGATGTTGCTGAAACGGCTTTCCTCGGGCACCACTTGACAAACGACTATCTCCGCTCCATTGTAAAAAGACAAACATCTAAAATTGATTCCATTTTAACAGTCAGAACCGCTGACGGCTACATTGTGACCATCAAACCGACTTGTTTTACAGTCAAACGCGCAAGAACCAGCCAAATTAAAGCCATCAGAGCACTTATGACACGCATTGTTGTCAGACGTGCCGTTAAAATCAACTTCGAAGACTTGATTCAAGAAATCGTTACCGGAAAACTCTCTTCCATGGTTTACAAGCAAACCAAAAACATCTACCCGCTGAGAAGAGTTGAAGTCAGAAAGACCGAAGTTGTTAAGACACCGGCTCAAAGACGTATCCCGCAGCAAGAAGCAGCGCCGGCAGCAGAACCTGTTGCAGAACCTGTCGCAGAACCTGTTGCAGAACCTGTCGCAGAACCTGTCGCAGAACCTGTTGCAGAACCCGTTGAAGAATCTGTCGCAGAAGAGCCGACTGAAAACTAAACTTATTTCTCGAAAATTTGATTCATCAAATTTTCCTTTTTTTTCTTTTCTTCTTTTTTTCAAACGCATTGAATTGATCGTCATCATTTTTTTCAATATACCAAATTGGTTGCCGGCATTTTTTTCAATATGTCGAATTGATTGTCATCATTTTTTTCAATATGTCGAATTGGTTGCCGGCATTTTTTTTCAAACGCATCGGTTTAGCTGTCATAAAAATCACCAAAGACGATTCAGGACATTTTTTGATTTTTAAAACATTTTTCATTTTTTTTTCGTATTCTGCTTTCACTTTTTTGTTCCTTCAAAAAATAAGCTTAAATATAATAACTTCTTTTAAAGTCAAAAGTTCAAGGATTTATTTTTATGATCTATACAAAAAAAGACATTCTCAATATTGTGAAATCGTACGACTTGAACAACATCACGATTGCCACAATTTGTTCTCATTCCAGTCTCCAAATCTTTGACGGCGCCCGCAAAGAAGGGTTTAAAACGCTCGGCATTTGCTTAAACAAGCCGCCGAAATATTATGATGCTTTTCCGCTGGCAAAACCGGATGAATTTTTGGTTTTAAATCGCTATGATGAGCTTCTTGACAAAATGGATGAACTGAGAGCAAAAAATGTCATCATCATTCCGCACGGCTCATTTATCGCTTACATGGGAACGGATAAATTCATTGAACTTGGTCTTCCGACATTTGGAAACCGCGATGTTTTGGAATGGGAATCCGATCGTAAAAAAGAAAGGCAATGGCTCGTCGGTGCCGGAATACATATGCCGGATGTGATTGAAGATCCGCGCGATATTGACGGTCCGGTTATGGTCAAATACGATGGCGCCCAAGGCGGCAAAGGTTTTTTTATTGCCAAAACCTACGACGACTTTTTGGAACACATCGATCCCTCAAAAACATTTACGCTTCAAAAATTTATTACAGGAACCCGATATTATTTGCATTACTTTTATTCCCCGATCAAAGACACCGGATACACGCTCAGCAAAGGCAGTTTGGAAATGCTCAGTATGGACCGCCGCGTCGAATCCAATGCGGATGAAATTTTCCGCCTCGGCTCTCCAAAAGAACTTCTTGAAGCCGGCATTATCCCAACCTACGTCGTGACCGGAAATGTACCGCTTGTTGCACGCGAATCTCTCCTCCCCCTCATCTTTGAACTCGGAAGCCGCGTTGTTGAAGAATCCTTAGAAAGATTCGGCGGAATGATTGGTCCCTTCTGTTTGGAAACCGTCTTTACGGACAATTTGGAAATCAAAGTCTTTGAAATTTCCGCAAGAATCGTTGCCGGCACAAACCTCTACATCTCAGGTTCCCCTTATGCCGATCTTTTGGAAGAAAATATGTCTACGGGCCGCCGCATTGCCCGCGAAATAAAACTTGCCATCCAACTCGGCAAATTGGATGAAATTATCTCATAAATTCATCCGTTTTTCTTTTTTTAAATTTGAAATAAGATCGCAGCAGCTGATTTAAAATAAAACAGAAAAGCTGATTTAAAATTAGGGTCGTGACAAGAGTAGAGAGATATTTTTGTGATAAATCATAATCATGAGCTTGAAAAAAAATCTTTCAATTCGTTCCTCTCTCTGTTCTCATCACCATTCATAACTATCTTTTGTGAAATCTATGTACTGTGTACCCCGATAGCGCAGGGTCCCGTCGTCGCCGTTTCGCAGATCCTTGAGATTGAGAGTGGAATATTCCTGCGAGCTAAAACCGAATTTCAGAATACCCTTTTTTGTTTCAAAAGTGACAAGCATACGACGATCGTGTCCCGGTTTGGTCTTGAGAGGATCGTTTGATTTCACCGTTGCTTTGACCGTTTTCACGGGAAGAGTGCCTTGTTTTGCCTCTTCCTTAAGCCCGACGATAAAAAAAGCCACAAAGCAGGCAATGACGATGATGAAACCAAGACCAAGAGCGATGAAGCCAAATATCAATTCATAAATCGGGTTTATAGTATCATCTCCTTTTCTGGTTTTCCATTTCGCAACTGCCCTCATTTGTTTAGGATTCTTATTCCATCATCGTTTTTTCAATATTCGACCGCTGCTTCTACATTAATTTTATTCAGGGTCCTGATAAGTATCTCTGTTCTCATCGTGACCCGTTTCTAACTGTTCTTTTACGAAATCTATGAATC
>WRNK01000022.1 GCA_009776675.1 Methanimicrococcus sp. | reverse complement strand
GCCCTGAGTGCGGCTTGTCTTTTGAAGAATTGCAGCCGCGTATGTTTTCATTTAACAGTCCGTTTGGCGCTTGTCCGGAATGCAACGGTCTTGGCATTAATATGGAATTTGATGAGGATTTAATCATCCCCGACAAAACGTTATGCCTTGCTGAAGGCGCCGTTGCTGTTTATCGAAATTATTTAGACGGTTTTCGCCAGCAATATTTATCATCGGTTGCGAAACACTATCATTTTTCACCGATGACACCGATTAAAGATTTGACGGAAAAGCAGTACAACATTTTAATGTACGGCTCGGATGAAAAGATTAAGTTTAATATGCAAATGAGCGGCGGTGATACCAATTATACTTCCACCGGCTACTGGGAAGGCATTATGCCGCAGTGCATCCGGCTGTATTCTCAAACCGAATCCGAATACCGCCGCCAAGAACTTGAAAAATTCATGAAAGTGTCCAAATGCCAAAAATGTGATGGGCAGCGGTTAAGTGAAAAAGTCCTTTCCGTGAAAATTAACAATTTCAATATCATTGACATCACAAAATTGTCAGTGACGGAAGCCATCGATTTTTTTGACAAGTTGTCTTTAACAGATAAACAAAAAGAAATTGCTTCTCTCATTTTAAAAGAAATCCGATCACGTTTGCTGTTTTTGGAACAAGTGGGCATCGGCTATTTAACACTATTTCGAAATGCGGGGACACTCTCCGGCGGTGAAGCGCAGCGTATTCGATTGGCAACACAAATCGGTTCCAACTTAACCGGCGTTTTATACGTTTTAGATGAGCCATCCATCGGTTTGCATCAGCGCGACAATCAAAAGCTGATCGGCACATTAAAACACTTGCGAGATTTAGGAAACACGCTTGTTGTTGTCGAACATGATGAAGACACAATTTTGTGTTCGGATTATGTCGTTGACATGGGTCCGGGTGCAGGCGTCACCGGCGGTTATGTGGTGACAGCCGGAACGCCAAAAGACATTATTCAAAACAAAGAATCATTGACAGGTCGTTATTTGTCCGGCAAAGAATACATTTCAATCCCTGCACAAAGACGCACATCCGATCAGTTTATTCATTTAAAAGGATGTACGGAAAACAATTTGAAAAATGTATCACTTGATATCCCGATTGGCATTTTAACCGCCGTGACAGGTGTTTCAGGTTCAGGAAAGTCAACATTGATTTATAACACTCTTTATCCGGCGCTCATGCAAGCCGTTCATAATTCACAAATAGAAAGCGGCGCCTATACCTCTATCCAATTTGACACGCCGATTGACAAAGTGATTGTGATTGATCAAGATCCCATCGGAAAAACACCCCGCTCCAATCCGGCAACATACACCAAAGTTTTTGACCGCATTCGTGAAATTTTTGCGGGAACCAAAGAATCCAAAATACGCGGCTATTCCCCAGGACGTTTTTCATTTAACGTCAAAGGCGGCAGATGTGAAGCATGCCAAGGCGACGGTCTCATCAAGATTGAAATGAACTTTTTGCCGGACGTTTATGTGGAATGTGAGGAATGCAAAGGAACGCGCTACAACAAAGAAACATTGGATGTTAAATATAATGGCAAGTCGATTGCTGAAGTCTTGGATATGACGGTTGCTGAGGCCCAGGAACACTTCAAAAAAATCCCGTTTATCCACGACAAATTGGAAACTTTGTCATTGGTTGGTTTGGATTATATTAAACTTGGGCAGAGTTCAACCACCCTCTCAGGCGGCGAGGCGCAGCGCATCAAACTGACGCGCGAATTATCCAAGAAAGCCACCGGCAAAACTGTTTACCTTTTGGATGAGCCGACTACCGGCCTTCATTTCCATGACGTCAAAAAATTAATTTCCGTTTTAAACGACTTGGTCGATATGGGCAATACCGTGATCGTCATTGAGCACAATTTGGATGTCATCAAATGTTCAGATTACATTATTGATTTGGGACCGGAAGGCGGCGACAAAGGCGGACAAATCATTGCCTCCGGAGCCCCCGAAAAGCTGATCCAAAGCAAAAAAAGTTATACGGCTCAGTATTTAAAACCGGTTTTAGAAAAAGCCAAAGTTGAAAAAGACGAAAAGAAAACAACCATCCCAAAAGAAAACAAAAAAAGAGCCAACCAAAAACAATGAAGACGAATTCATCGTTAATTCATTGTTTTTGACAATTTTCTTTTAAAATTTTTGTTTACATAGATGCTGTTTTTAAAGTGAGAAAACATTACAATTCATTGATTTCAAGTTCCTGTTCCTTGCGGTTGTTATACTTTTCAAAAGCCTGTATAATTAATGGATGCGGCGCTGCATATATGGTGGGATAATCCATTTCTTCATATTCATGCCGGACAGGAAATGCGATTTTTTCATCTTCTCCTATAAATTGGGCATCAACGTTTAACTTATTCCCTCTGGCGTCTATTCGTAGCCATTTCTTTTTATTTGAAAGATAGACGGCATTTAAACCATGCACAATGTAGCCTGTATCCGGCGTATCTTCCCTTGTCAGACGCTGATAGCAGAGACCCGCCGGAATTTTGGCACATCTCAAAAGTGCCGCCAAAAGAAGGGATTTTGCAAAGCAAATGCCTTCTTTGTATTCCAATACTTCGGATGCACGTTTTGTGACGCGCTCGCTGTCGATATCGGCAGAATGATCTATCTCGTCTCGAACAAATTCAAAAGCAACTTTTATTTTTTCTTCTTCATCCGACAATTCTGCAAACAACTCATTGGCTTTCTTTTGGATCAGCGGATTGTCAAAATCAATATATTGATCCGCTGCCAAATAGTCATTGATGTCGCTGCGGTCTAAAATGTATTTCATGGATGGGTTTCCCATTCCTTTTCTCTTTTTATGTTTCTTGATTATTCATCCAAGTAAATTTTGCCGTTTGGAAGCGTGACAAGTTTTCCATCTTCGACAGCATTTTGAATGACATGGTCAATGACCTCTTTGACCGGCGCGCGTAAAATCTTAAATCCGAATATTTGAGAAATACGTTTGATGAGCTGATCTTGCGGGGTTGAATACTGCGTCTTTAAAACATAGACAGCGGCTTGAAGAATTTCTTCATCGCAAATCCATTGGATATTTAGCAAATCCTCATTTCTTGTTCGGACAATCGGTTTTTTAATTTTGGTCGGCCATAAGTAATTGCCGCGCACACGGATGTAATTGGATTTTTCAGCAGATGAAATTTCCCGAATAATCATATCACGCATGGATTTTGTCAAGCGTTTCACATCACAGTGATCTTTGATTTTCAAAATCAGTTGCTCTTTATGGATCGGACCTTCCTGACTGACAATTTCAACAATTTCATGCTCCATTTTATGGCGCGAGATTTCAAGCAAGTTTTCTGTTGACGGCAGGTCGATTTTATCATACGGCTTATAATTCGGGACACCGTTTTGAATCAATTCCGCCACATCAAACAATTGCTCAATTGTGATGTCTTCCGGCATTTTTTTGATATCTGAGAAGATGTCTTCTTCATCATCATCCATATACATATCATTTTCAACATCAGTATGTCTGCCATGCTTGCTGTCTGCCGCAAAATTCTTTGAATTCGTCTTTTCGTCATCGGAATCCTTTGAATGCCCCTCTCCCTTTTTATCAATTATTGGCGCCGAAGTCTCTTTATTCACTTTCGAGGTTCTCGGCTTTCGAGGCTCTTTTTTGACAGATTTTTTATCATCTTTTTCATCCTCAGCGTCTTTTTCGTCTTCAGCATCTCTTTCATCTTCAATGTCTTTTTCGTCTTCAATGTCTTTTTCGTCTTCAATGTCTTTTTCGTCTTCAATGTCTTTTTCGTCTTCAGCATCTCTTTCGTCTTCAATGTCTTTTTCGTCTTCAATATCCTTTTCTTTTTCAACATCTTTTTCTTTTTCCAAAACAGCTTTTGCCGGTGCTTTTTTGGATTTTTTCGGCTTTTCTTCTTGAATCGGCGGCTTTTCTTCCGGAGTCAGCAGTTTTTCAGATTTCTTCTTTTCCAGTTCCGTTTCCCGTTCCTTAATGAACTTTAACATTTTTTCAATGTCTTTTTCGTTCCTTTCGGCGTCTGAAATCTCTTTCTCATCTTCTTGTTTTTCGGCAGGAATTTTCATTTCAGCGGCTTTTTTCTTTGCATCGGATACGGCATCTAATAACGCCTTTTTACATTTTTGCGGATTTAAATACCAATCCGTTGCCCAAACACGGTACAAGTTCCAGCCAAGTCCGGCCAGAACATTATGTTTTAAACGGTCACGGTCGCGGGCAACGCGGGAGCTGAAATATTGCGGTCCATCGCATTCAATACCGATGATGTAATGTCCGGGTACTTTTTCATTAACAACTGCGATATCCATTTTGTAGCCGGCACATCCGATTTTTTGGTGAACGGTATAGCCGTTTTCTTTTAAGAATTTGGCAACCGATTCATCAAATGCCACTTCGTCCGGATCATACTCTTTCATTTTGGAGACAAATTCCTTTGACTCGGCATATTCCAAAAATGCTTTTAAGATATGAAGGCCGGCAGGATCATCATCCGCCAAGGTCAAATCGGCAGCTCTAAAGTTTGAAAAAATAACACATTTTTCACGAGCGCGGGTAAATAGCACATTCAAACGGCGTTCTCCGCCTTCACGATTGAGAGGACCAAAATTTTTGGATAAACGGTCGTTTTGATCAAATCCGAAACCGACACTGATGAAAATAACATCTCTTTCATCGCCTTGGATGGTTTCAATATTTTTGACAACAAAGTTTTCGCCCTTTTCATTTGTGAAATACTTCTCAAAACCCGAATTACTTTTAACCAGAATTTCAATTTCTTTTTGAATGGATTCTTGCTGTTTGACGTTAAATGTTCCGACCATAAGTGTTTTGTCAGGGAAATTAATGAAGTGCTTCATCACTTCTTGAGCCACAATGCGTGATTCTTCTTTGTTGACACCGGTCTTTCCGCGGTCATAATCGGTCCCTTTCAAATGCCTGAATTGAAGGCCCATATTTTTGTCTTCATGATACGGAGACGGATAAACATACAAATGGTTGCCGTAAAATTCGTTGTTTGAAACAGCAATCAAGGATTCGTGGCGGCTTCTATAGTGCCAGCGAAGTGTCTTGTAGGGGAAACTGCGTTTGCAAATGTTTAAAACGCTTTCAACATCGGTATAATATGAAGCCTCTTCATTGTATTCCTCATCATCAGCTAACAGCGTTTCAAAGAAAGTTGTCGGTGGCAATTGTTTTGAGTCGCCCATCACAACAACCTGATGTCCTCTTAAAAGAGCGCCAAGCGCATCTTCCGGTCGGACTTGACTGGCTTCATCAAATATGACAACATCAAAAGATGTCTTTTTGGGTTCCAAATATTGAGCAATCGAAAGTGAACTCATCATAAAGCACGGCTTAATTTTTTGAATCAATCCGCCGGCATTGGACATGAGACGCCGAATCGGCATATGCGCTTTCTTTTTGTTGAATTCGTTTAACAAAATACCGGCTTCGGATTCTCTTGAGGCGCCCACATAAATCTGAGGCATACGCTTATAAATTTCAATATTGACACGTTCTCTGTTTTTAAGAATAACTTTGTCGTCCAAGTCTGAAAACTTTTGGATCTTATTTTCATGGACTTCTTTAATAAATGTCGAAAGGACACGTTTCTTGTTAAACTCGGTACGCAAAACATCATCGGCATAGTTTCCTTTAAACGTTTGGATTAAGTCTTCCGGCAAAATTTCATTTTCATTAATATAAGGAATCATTGGCGCTGCGACAGTTTCTAAACACTGGTCTCGATAAATTAAAAGTTGGCTCCATAAAACAAGGTTTGGAAGTTCTTTTGTCCAAATTTGGAAACGCTGTTTGAGCTCTTTTGCAGAAAGTGTGTTTCTGTAAACATTTTCATGGCTGATAAATTCATAATCTTTCTTTTCAACGGGAGCGATCGGCTCTTCAAGATCCTCCGGTTCAACAACCTCAACATCCGGCGGCGCCTCCACAGAACGGATAAGTTCATCATTCTTTTCAGCAACCAAATTTTCTGTCTTTTCGATGTTCTTTTCAGTCCCTATTTTCTTTTCAGCGTTCTTTTCAGCTTCCGTTTTTTCTGCCTTTACTGTTTTCTTTTCAGCAGCCGGCTTTTCGGTCTTAATTTCCCGAATACATTTTTCATTAAAGAAAATCTTCGGGTCGGTGCCGATACGAACGACTGCCTTTAAAATGGCATTTTCCAGTCCCTCTTTTTCGGATTTAATTTCAATGGCAGCCGCAGATAACTTGTTGCTGTCAATTCCTTTTTCAATACAGTCATATGTTTTGTCGGTCACTTTTCCGTCATCTAAAAGTATTCCA
Organism: Methanimicrococcus sp.; assembly: GCA_009776675.1. Next base: position 4,779 of record WRNK01000022.1, on the reverse strand, counting down.
AAGGCAATGACTTGATTAAAGAAATCTTCTAAAACAGCGGCATCTTTTAATCCGGATTCCCAAGAGGAGCCAAAAAGAGAAACAATTTTTTGTTTTGAATTTTCAAATTCGCGCATTAAATCTTTCATTTCCCGAACTTTCAGCAAGTCTTTTTTGATTTGAGAGTTGCTCTTGTCGGTTCTTTTAATATACAATTCTAAAATACGCTCTTTGGCGGTTTTAAAACTCTGGTTCATGAATTTAAAGAAGTTGCCGGCCATTTTCAAATAAGCGTCAACGTCTTCATCAAAAATTTGCGGTGTAAAGGTTTCTTCGACTTGCTCTCTGAGTTCGACAAATCTTTTGACTTTGGCGATAAACTCTTTTTGAAGATTTCTTTCTTTAATGCTTTGATTTTTCAAAACGAAGCGATCAATTTTTGGAATGCCTGCTAAAACCAAAGCATCTTTAACGAAAGTATCCAGCTCATTCATAGACGCAGGTTCTTTTAGTTCGGTTTCGGCAAGAATGATATCGACACTATCACTGATTTTTTGAGCATGGGAAAAGACATCGCTTAATAAGTTCTCAATATCTTGCAGGTCCGGCGGCAAAATAATTCCGAGATTGGTGTCCTTCCATGGATTTTCTTTAACACCGCCGACTCCCGGAAGTGCATCCGCCATTTTTTCAAGAATTGAAACGGCTTCTGTCCATTGTTTTCGGCTCCATTTCTCCGAATTCTTAAAGTCAACATGCGTCATTTTTCTTTTGTGCATCATGAAATAATGATTCACATCTTCTCGAATACCATAGATATCGTAAACAGAATGTCCGATCGGGCCGATTTTTTGGCTCAGAATTTTAGCATATTCATTTAATTCATATTTGAGATTTTCAAGTTCTGCCAAATCTTGAGCATAATTTTTCTCAAGCGGCGGCTGACGTTTTAATGTCCTTTCAAGTTCATCTAAAACAGCTTTTTTCTGGGCTTTATGGCTGTGAATTTCTAAACAAAGGTCACCAAGACCGATATGATCCAATCTTTTTTTCACAACTTGAAGCGCAGCCATTTTTTCACTGACAAACAAGACACTTTTTCCCATCATCAAAAGTTCGGCGATGAGATTGGTAATGGTTTGGGATTTACCGGTTCCCGGGGGACCTTCAACAACAAGGCTTTGACCGGCTTTGACGTCTTCAATAACAGCAATTTGAGATGAATCGGCATTGACAATGTGGTAAATTTCTTCGGTGTTTAATTTGAGATCCACATCGTTTTCCAAAAAGCCGCCGTCATAGTTTTCTTGATGCGGATTAAAGACTTGGTTAATCAGAGGATGCGTTTCAGGACCGGCGCCTTCCGGCCAGATTTTCGGGTCCAAATCCTTATACATGACGAATTTTTTAAAGTTATAAAAGTCAACATTTGCTTCGCGAACGATTTTCCAATCTTTTTTATCGGAAATCAATTCTTCAACAGCCGTGAAATAGAATTCCACAGCATTCTTATCCTCTGCACCGACAAATTCGGGAAGTTCCAAATTAAATTCCAACAATTTGGCTTTGAGTGTAATGGAAGCAAAAATATCGTCGCCCGTCCACTGAACTGTAAATTTTCTTTTCGGACCGACACGCTTGAATTCAACCGGAATTAAAAGAAGCGGTGCTTTAAAATATTTCTTGGAGCCGTCCGTCCATTTCAAAAAACCGACAGCCAAATAAAGAATCGGATATCCCTGTTCTTCAAAAATTGAAATGGCATGGTTGTTGGCATAAAAAAGACGTCCTTCCAATTCATTTGCAGAATACGGTGTTTCAAGAGCCACAACAGCGCAGTCTTTTCCTTCTTTCTTCTTCAAAAGACTTTTTAAAAAACCGGCATCATCTTCATCATCATTGGCATCTGTAGCGTTTTTTGTTTTTGTGCTGACAGCATTCGGATCAGCTTTAAACTGCATTGCTTTTTCTTGAATCACCAAAATATTGTAAATTTCAGAGATATTTTCATTTTTAATTTCTACTGTTCTTTTTTTGGCGGGTGAATAATTTAAAAGATTGTTATTCAATGACAGGTCCAATAATTTCTGTCTCAATAATTCAAGTTCCTGTTTAACGTCAACCATGAATAGTACCTTCGAAGAATGTGTGTCTAATAATTGCGTTTTTCAGTGGCATACGCATTTTTAAGCATTTTTGAAAGTTTTGTCCGCCTTAGTGAAGAAGCGATCATACCTTTTTATTTTTAGAATAAAGAAATAGAGAAATGATTCTATATAAGGTTTATTTAAATAAATTTTTCTCGTTTTTTGTTTTTACGGTTCGTTTCAGACTAAAAATTCATAGAATCAAACATGAATTATGGAGACTGATTATGAAAAAAAGATGAAAAGGGATTGAAATGATTAAAAAGGAATTGAAGTGCCGTTTTTCAAAAAAGGGGAGTGAAGGAAGTTATTGTTTTATTCTTCATCATCGACGTCATCGAAGTTTTTGTAGCTGTCGGTTCCAACCATGGCAGCTGCGATGGAATCAATACTGTCCAACCATTCGGCAGCGAGGCTTTCTTCCGGAAGAATCGTCATGTATTTTTCATCAAAGGGCTCGCCTGAAATCACCAAAGCACCAGCGGTTGCAATTAGCGCAAAGGCGGCTTCCAATTCTTCATCTTCTTCGGCAGCACCGGCTTCTTCAATCAAGTCTTTAATTTTGATGTTTTTGTCATAATCGTCATAGAAATAGTTTTCAAAGGCGGCCAATGCACAAGCTAAAGAGTCCTGGATGGAAAAAATCATCATGTCGATATCTTCCGAGATCGGTGCAACATCTTCCATAACAATGTCTTGAATTGTTCCCAACACTTCAAGCGCTTCTTGTTCATCCATTACTTTTTTATCAAAACGTGCTGCAATTTTTAAACAAGCTAAGATCACATCATCCATCATGTTTACAAAAATGGCCGTGCACTTTTCAGCAGATTTTTCATCTTCAAGAGAAAAACCGGAAGTTTTAATTTGCGATATCCAATTATCCCATCTTGATTTTGAATAAAACTCATAATAGGGCAATGCTTTTTTTTCCGTCATTCACTCACCTTATACAAAATTTTTGTTAATCTAAAACTAAATTTACTCTTTTATAGGTTTTTCCGTCCCTTTCAATTCCTTCAAAGACTTCTTTGACGATACATTTATCGCCTTTCGTTAATCCTTTTGGTGCAAAGAGTTCTTGGTCTTGTGTTTCTTCTTTTTGTTTGATCGGCTCATAAACGATTTTAACACCGGAAACGGCTTTCTTTGCATCAATATAGGCTTCAATCGGGGCATTTTCAACAACAACGGCCAAGACGCCGCCGTCATGAAGCGCACATGTCAGTAAATTGCTGCTTCGGATGGAAACAATTCGATATTTTCTGCCGGAATCTAAATTCAGGCAAGTTCCTCGAATATTACATTTTTTACACTCTTCTGTTTCATCCAAAAAGAAGAATGTTTCGCCGGGCTTTGCCAAGCGGGTGCCAATAACTGTTATTTTTGTAGCGACTGTTGTCATATTTTATTCAATCCTATCTTCATTTCATCCTATCTCTTATTATTTAAATTTCTTCTCTTATTTATTGTACCACTTTTGTTACAACAGCCATTTTTTCTGCAGCAGATGGTGTCAGACCGCTGCCGAGAATTGTATATCTTTCCGGGCGAATGGTGTGGGCGCGCAAAAGGGCTTCAATGATTTCATCATTGGAAATGCCCATTTCTTGAGCAGACGTCGGCGCACCAATTCGAATCAATGCGTTTCTGATTTTTTCCCAGTCGCCGCCATGTAAATACATCATCATAATCGAGCCGACAGCGCATTGCTCGCCATGTAACGCCGGCTTTTTGGCAATTCTGTCTAAAGCATGGCTAAACATATGTTCGGCGCCGGAGGCNGGTCGCGAGGATCCGGCAACGCTCATGGCAGCGCCGCTTAACACGAGTGCTTTGATAACGATTCTTGCAGAGCTTTCCAGTCCCGGTCGAATCAAATCGGCGGACGTCATAATCATATCCGCGCTCATGTGCGCCATTATGGAGGCAGATTGGCTAAACGGTTCATTTTGGTGGCGAGAAGCCAATTCCCAATCCAAAACCGATGTATAATTTGAAATCACATCACCACATCCGGCGGCTAATAATCGGAACGGGGCTTTTGCAATCATTTCCGTGTCCGCAACGACCGCAATCGGTGCTTGTGCTTCAAAAGATTCGGATTTTCCATCAGAGTGAATAGAGGCGCGTGCCGAAACAATACCGTCATGAGATGCAGCTGTCGGAATACTGATGAACGGAACATCACAATTTTTTGAAGACAATTTTGCCAAGTCAATTGATCGCCCGCTTCCGACGCCCAGAAAACAATTCGGATTAAACGCTTTTCCAGCCTCCGCAATCTTTTCAATTTCCTTAGGAGACGCTTTTTCGGAAAGATACATCTCACAAACGCCGCCGGCATTTTCAATGGAATCCAATATTCTTTTTCCGGCAACACCGGCTGTATTTTTTCCGGTGACAATAAACACGCGTTCATTCATTTTCAGTTTTTTCAGTACAGCAGGAATTTGATTTAAAACATCTTTGCCGATCAGCACTTCTCTTGGAAATTCCATCCATTTCATGCTGCGAGTTTCATCTTCCCGCCACTCAGCATTTTTGTTTTCTTCATTGAATTTCATGCTCATTATTTCCTTTTTCATGATTATAATGTTTAATTTTATCAAATATGAATGTGTTTAATTTTATCAAATATGACTGTTCCTAA